>CAIXHI010000371.1 GCA_903919215.1 uncultured Acidimicrobiaceae bacterium | reverse complement strand
TCAGCTACCGCGGCCCCGGCGGCGCAGTGCTGAACTACACCGAGACCACATTCTCCGGCCAGCGCGCGGCGATGAAGATGGTGGCCTCGGGTGCGCTCGATCGTCACCCCGATCTCAGGGTGCTGGTGTCCGAGGGCGGTGCCACATGGGTGCCGTTCCTGGCCGACCGAATGATGGAGGGGTACCGCCAGCACCACATGATGGTGCGCCCCAAGCTGATCCGGACCCCCAAGGAGATCCTGTTCAGCCAGGTGTACGCCAGCTTCCAGCACGATGAGACGGCGATCGCTGCGTGCACCGCGATGGGTTACCAGAACGTGATGTTCGGCAGCGATTACCCGCACATGGAAGGCACGTTCGGCCACACCCAGGAGACGCTGCACCACCTGTTCGACGGTGTCGATGCAGCCACCACCTACCGCATCACCCGTGGTGCGTTCCTGGAACTGTTCCCCGAGGTCGGCGAGCCCGCCGCGCTCGTCGCCTAACTCACCCCACCAAGTCGGCGTTCAGGTGAGACCTGTCCGGACCTGAACGCCGACTTTGCTATGGGGTCAGGTCAGTTCGCCGTCGGCGACAGCTCGCCGCAACTCGCGCTTGAGCACCTTGCCGTAGGCGTTGCGGGGCAGCGACTCGGTGAGGATGTAGCGGCGTGGGATCTTGTAGCCAGCGAGTGTCTCGCGGGCGAACGCAGTGAGGTCGCTCGTGTCGGCGCCATCCTGGGGCACGACCACCGCCACCACGAGCTCGCCCCACAGATCGTCGGGAATGCCGATCACCGCGACCTCGTTGACGCTCGGGTGCTGGGTGAGTACATGCTCGACCTCCACCGCATAGACGTTCGAGCCGCCGCTGATGATCATGTCCTTCGCCCGGTCGAGCAACCAGACGACACCATCGGCGGACATCCGGCCGAGGTCGCCCGTGTACAACCAGCCGTCCTTGATGGTCTCTGCCGTCGCCTCGGGGCGCTTCCAGTAGCCGGTCATCACCGAGGCACCAGCGACGACCAACTCACCCGGCACATCGGGTGCGCACGTGTTGCCGTCGGAGTCGACGATGCGCACTTCGATACCAGGACGCGGGCGACCGGCGCTGCCCAGCATGTCGGGTGTGTGGTCCTGACGACGCATGACCGTGGCGGTCATCGGCGTCTCGCCCTGACCGTAGAGCTGCACGAACACAGGGCCGAACGTGTCGAGCGCGCGCTGCATCGCCACCGGGGTGATCGGCGCCCCGCCGTAGACGACGTACTGCAGCGTGGGCAGCGACACATCTGCAGGTGCCGCTTCAGTGAGCATCACGATCTGGGTGGGCACCAGCCACGTGTTGGTGACACCGACATCGTTGATCAGCTGCAGAATTGCCTTGGGGTCGAAGCTCAACGCGTCGGGGATGATCTGGTGCGCGGCGCGAGCAGTGGCCGCGATCGCGTGGAAACCAGCACCGTGGCTCAGCGGAGCAGCGTGCAGTGTCACATCGGTCTCGTCCATCGGGCTGAGGTCGGCCAGCCACGACACGGTCACGAAGTTCAGCACTGCGTGCGAGAGTTCGGCACCCTTCGGTCGACCCGTGGTACCCGAGGTGTAGAAGATCCACGCGGTCGAATCGGGGGCCACGTCGGTCGGCTCGAAGTTCACCACCGGTCGGGTGAGCACCTCGTCGAGGTCTTCGCCGGCGACCTTCACCACGGTGTACGACGCCGCACTGGCGCGGGCGACGTCCACGTGTGCAGCGTCGGTGATCAGCACCCGCGCCTCACAGTCCTCCACGAGGAACGACAGCTCGTCGACCGTGAGACGTGAGTTGACCGGCACCACCGTGGCACCGGCGCGGAAGGCACCGAACATCGCGACCATCAACTCGGGTCGGTTGTCGAGGTACAGGACAACGCGCTGATGCGGTGCGGCACCGATCTCGTGCAGCCACTCCGCGAACGCAGCCGTCTGGCGATCGAACTCGCGGTAATCGAGTGTGGTGCCACGCCAGGTGAGCGCCGGACGGTGGGGGTGACACTGCGCGGACAGGCGCAGGAAAGCAGCGATGTTCATCGGACCTCAGGGGTTCAAGGTGTCAGGGGTTCAAGGTGTCAGGGGTTGCAGCGGGACTGGACATGTAGGAGAAACACGGAGCACAAGGCGCCGAGATAGGCCATGGCAACAACGTCGAGCGGTTGACTCGATCGGCGCACCAGGCCGAGGTGCCCCCATGCTTCACCACCGTGAGCAATGGGAACGAAATGGCACGCACGGAATCCATCTGCGGCCAGTTGCCGAGCGGTGCCTTCGAACGAGCCAGAGACGGTGCGAACGTCGGCGAACTGCACAACCTGACCCGACATCATGCTGTGCGCGCTGGCGAACGACGGGTCGAGCGGCACACCCTCAGCCACACGCTCGACCCACGCCTCGGGCATGTTCAGCGAACCGACGAGGCGCATCGTGGTGCCGTCGCTGCGGAACAGACCGATGCCGTCGGCGAGACCAGCAGCATCGATGACCGACAGCAGGTGGGCACCAGCGGCCGCCACCGTCACGGTGTCGTGCAGTTCGTCGGCGAGGGTGGCCAACGACTGCAGCAACGGCGTGACATCGGTGTGATCGGGATTCTGTGCCGACGCGTCGGCGACCTCGGTGACGTTGGCGACGAAGCGATACCCGATACCGCGCACCGACGCGATGTAGGTGGGTTCGCGGGGGTCGTCGCTCAGCTTGCGGCGCAGACGGTTGACGATGATGCGCAATGCGTTGCGGCCGTCACTGGGCATCCATTCCCACACGCGGCGCACGATCGTCGCGTTCGGAATGGCCACGTCGGGACGAGTCATCAGGAACGTCAATAGCGCGTACTCGGTGGGCGACAGACCGATCTCGACGCCCGCCAAGGTGGCCGATTGCGTCCAGAGGTCGACGACGAGGGCGCCGGCGTGCAGGTAGCGCGTTCCGGCGCTGCGACGGTGATCAGCGCGACGCAGCAACGCCAGGAACTGGGCGAACATCGCGTCACCGGCTTCACCAGCCGCCAACACGCCGTCCACACCTGCAGCGATCAGCGCAGCGATCTCGGAGGAATCTTCGCTGAGCACGATGAGTGGCACCGACGTGACCGACCGCACGTCGCGAACGACGTCCCAACGCATCGCCGCGTCGCCGCCGACCACCACCAGCGACACACGGCGAATGGATGCCAGCCAGCGGGCTCGGGCGGTGTCGGCAGCACCAAGCCACGACCACCCGGCATCATCGATCGCCCCGAGGAGGCCGTTCGTCTCCCACCACGGTTCGGCACCCACGAGCAGCACCGGACTGTCCGGCGCGGCGAACGACCCATTCGGCGCAGTCGGCGGCGCAGGCGTGGAGCCACCCCACTCGAGTGCGCGCGCGTGATCGACCACGAGTTCCTCCTGGCTAGTGCGTACTGCAATCTAACAGGAGTGTCATCTGCCCTTCGTTCCGGTACACGACGGTCGACGGATTCTGGGAAGGAATGCTCCCGGCCAGGCTTCTGGAAGGTTCCAGTCCCGGATTCCGAGGCGGCAACTGCCCGGAACGAGCCGGATGAGGGGTGACGCGGCCGACGCGGCGATGCTCTGGTGGCCAAGCGCGGAGTCGAACCGCCAGGCCGCCCGAGGGAAACCGCTCACCGCCCTACCCGGGTAGCCGTCGAATACTCAACCACCAAACGAGCGGTTTCACACGCGCGGGTTGTGTGTCGTGTGTGACATTGCCGGCGCGGACCCCGGGCAGGTGTGTGCTCAGCCGCAGACCTCGTGGATGAACGCGGCCACCGCATCGAGGGCTTCGGTCAGCAACTCGGGCTGGTTCTCGAAGTAGTGGGTCGCACCCTTGACGTACTTCAACTCGCGGCGAGTGGAAGCCGTGGCGTGGTCGTACATCTGCTGGGCCATGGCCGGCAGCACGGTCGGGTCGGCAGTGCCCAGCACCACCTGGAGTGGCGTAGTGATCTGCGGCAACCAGCGCAGCGAGTCGGCATTGGTGTGATCGAGCGACCACTGGTTCAACCAGGCTCGCAACGTGGTGACGCGGGTGATGCCAGCGGGCATGTAGTTGGCCACCTGCGGGCTGCCCCACAGCGTGACACCGATCTCGCGATCGCTGGGGTCGATGTTGCCATCGAGGAAGCGCAAGTCGGCTGCAGTGCCCTGGACGACGAAAGCAAGGTCGTCGAGCCCCTGTGGGAAATGGCCGGGTGCCGTGATCTCGGCCAACCGCTGCTCGGCCCACGCGGAGATGCGGCGGTTACGGGCGAATTGGGCAGCGCGGTAGGTGGCGATGAACTCGGCACTGAACGGCGCTGTGTTGGCCGCGTTGAACATGTCGAGCGCAGGGTCGCGATCGAACGGGTTGCCCTCGTCGTGGATCGCCGGGTCGAGCCATTCGGTGCACAGACGCGCACGCGATGGGTGCGCGTTGAACAACACCACGGCATCCACCGGGCGGAGGCCGGCGGTGGTGAGATCCACCGGCGTGGTGATCGATGGGTTCAGCGCCTGCGCTTGGTAGAAGGGCACGATCGAGGCGCCACCGCTGTTGCCCACCAGGACGACCTTCTCGTACCCGCTCTCGTAGAGATGGTCGACCATCGTGCCCATGTCGAGCAGACAGTTCTCCATGATCAACGATGTGTCGTTGCCCACGTAGCGAGTGGTGAAGCCCACCGCACCGAGGCCCCGCTCGGCCAGACCGGGGAGTGCGTAGTGGCCGAGGAAGTTCGCTGTCGGGTGACAGATCATCACTGCGGTTTTGGGCTGGGTGCCCTTGATGCGCTGCTCCGCACCCCACACCGTGCGCGCCAGACGGGCGACGCCCGAGTAGATCTCGACCTTGGCGTGCGCCGCAGTGCGGGCGCCCAGCAGGTTGCGTTCGATGTCGACGGTCATGTGAGTCCTTATCGGGCGGAGGGCAGGTCGAGCAGACGACCCAACTGAGTGGATGTGCCACCGAACAACTGGCCGAGCACGAAGGCCCGCTTGCAGTACAGGTGGGCATCGTGTTCGAACGTGAAGCCCATGCCACCCATGATCTGCACAGTGGCCGCCGCACTCAGATCGGCGTACTCCCCAGCGGCGAGATGGGCGCTGATCGCGTGATAGTCGGCATCCTCGCGGCCTTCGTCGTTGGCAACCGCGGCGAAGATCGACTGCGCGTAGCCCAACTGGGCACGCACGGCCATATCGGCGCACGGGTGCTTGATCGCCTGGTTGACGCCGATCGGCTTGTCGAACTGAACACGACTCTTGGCATGTTCGGCGGACAGGTCGCGCACCGCTTCGTTGATGCCGACGAGCATTGCTGCTGCGAGCACGTGGCCGCGACGCTGGACGGGATCGACATCGGCGGTGACCCGAGCGATGGGCGCGACACCCGACGCATCGGCGCGGCACAGGCGCACGCCGGGGTCGATACACGCCACCGGGGTGACGCCCGTGAGGTCGGACACGCGCACGAGCACGGCCTGCTCGGGCGAGACCGCCAACGCCAGGCCGTCGGCCTCGCAGTCCAGCAGTTGTAGCGGGCCGGTCAGCGAGCCATCGGCGCCGATCAGCGTGGACGAACCAGGGATGACGATGCCGACGCGCTGACCGCCACCGATCGCTTCGGCGAGCGCGGCGTGACCACCGAACGCGGCGACACGGGCAGCGAGCACGGTGGAAAGGAACGGGCCGGTGGCCAGGCCGCGACCGATCTCGCGGAACAGGTGCACCTCATCGGCGAGGCCGAAGCCGACGCCGCCGTTGGCCTCCGGCAGGCCGAGGACGAACCAGCCGAGTTCGGCAGCGCCGCTCCAGGCTGCGTCGTCGACGTTCGACGACTCGTCGAACAGCGCGCGGATACGAGTGATCGGCAGGCGGTCGCGCAAGAACGCGGCCGACGACGAGATGATCTCGTCCTGTTCGGGGGAAGTGGTGAGGTCCATGTGTGTGTTCCGCTCTCGCCGTTACCGGGGCAGGCCGAGCACACGCTCGGCGATGATGTTGCGTTGGATCTCCGATGTGCCGCCGCCGATCGACGACGAATACGACAGCAGGTGGCGGTCCACCCAGTAACTGTCGTCCTCCTCGTGCGGGTTGGCCAGCGAGCGGGTGCCCAGCACCTCCAGCGCCAACTTGAAGACGCGTTTGGTGAGATCCGCGTCCTGCAGTTTCAACATCGACCCCTCCGGGCCGGGCTGATCAGCGCGGGCGTTGCGCGAGATGTTCAAGTAGGTCAGCGAGCGCAGTGCCGCCACGTCGGCGCGAGCACGGGCCAACTTCTTCGCCAGTGCCTCGTCCTCGATCACCGGCCTGCCGTTGACGCTCTTGCGGCTCTTGGCCATCTCGATCAGCCGCTCGACGCTGGTGGACAACTGAACCTGGCTGACCGTGAAGGCCGTGCCGCGCTCGAACGACAGCGTCGACATCGCCACGCTCCAGCCGTTGTTGATGCCACCGACGACGTTGCTGATGGGGATGCGCACCTCGTCGTAGAACACCTCGGCGAACTCCTGACCGCCTTCGATCGTCTTGATCGCGCGAGCCTCGATACCGGGTGACTTCATATCGCAGATCACCCAGGTGATGCCCTTGTGCTTGGGCACATCGAAGTCGGTGCGCACGAGCAGTTCCTGATAGTCGGCGACAGGCCCGAAGCTGGTCCAGATCTTCTGACCGGTGACGACCAGGTGATCGCCGTCGACGATGGCCTTGGTCTTCAACGAGGCAAGATCGCTGCCGGCCTCGGGCTCGCTGAACCCCTGACACCACACCACCTCGCCGGCAAGGATCTTCGGCAGGTGGAACGCTTGATGTTCGGGCGTGGCACGCACCATCAGCGTCGGGCCGGCGTGGGCCAGTCCCACGAAGCGCGCGTCGATCGGGGGCAGGCTGGTGCGGGCGTACTCCTCGTACCAGATCAGCTGCTGGGTGAGCGGCAGCTCGCGGCCGCCGAACTGCTCGGGCCAGCCGATCCCTGCCCACCCTGCTGCGTACTGCTTGCGCTGCCAGGCGAGGTCGAACTCGCGCATCGCGACAAGGTCGCGGGGACGCCGCTCACGCGGAGCGTTCTCCGTCATCCAGGTGCGCACTTCCTCGCGGAAGTCGTTGTCCTCTTTCGAGAATGCCAGGTCCATCAGTGCCTCTCGCCGTCAGTGGTGCTCGGGGTGTGCATGGTTCGCGGGTCAGCTGCGCCGGTGGCTGCGCTGGCTGGTGAGTTCGGCGAGCACGGTCGCCATGTCCTGGCCGGTTGCCCGCGCCGTTGCCTTCACCTGTTCCCACTCAGCGAGCGAGGCCTGCGCCTGATCACCGTGGTCGTTCCAAGTGGGATCCAGCGGGGTGGTGAGCTCGAGGCGGATGCCGTTGGGATCGTAGAAGTAGATCGAGTAGATGATCTTGTGATCCACCGGCCCGATCACCTCCACACCCTGTGAGACGATCCAGTCGCGCCATGCATCCACCACGGCGGGCGACTCGACCTCGAGTGCCAGGTGGTTGAAGATGTTGTGCGCCGGATGTGCTGCCGCCGACTGCTCCGGAAGTTCCGGGGCCTCGAAGAACGCCACCGTCTCGCCGCTCTTCATCCGGAAGAACGAATGGAAGTAGGGCACCGGGTCGCCGGTGCTCGGGATCGCGTCGTCCATCACCGCAGCGACGAAATCCATGCCCAGCACCTTGGTGTAGAACTCGGCCGTCGCCGCCGTGTCGGTGGTGATGTAGGCGACGTGGTTCAGCTGCACCGGGGCACCCGGCGCAGCACCCACTGCCTGCTGCGGCATCGTGCTCACGGCGCCTACTTCCGCAGGTCGACGACGCTGCGACCCTTGGCCTCGCCGGCGAGGATGCCGGTGAGCACGCCATCGAGTTCGTCGAGCGACACGTCGTGGCCGATGGACGCGAGGCCGGCCGGCTTGAGGTCGGTGGCGATGCGGCCCCAGATCTGGCGGCGCTGGGCGATGGGCGCCATCACCGAGTCGATGCCCAGCAGCGACACGCCGCGGAGGATGAACGGCAGCACCGTGGTGGGCAGCTCGCTGCCGGCGGTGAGACCCGAGGCCGCGACCGCACCGCCGTAGTGGATCTTCTTCAGCACGTTGGCCAGCGGCACGCCGCCGACGCAGTCAACCGCAGCGGCCCACACGGTGCCCTCCAACGGGCGCTTGCCTGGCTCGGCGAGCGTGGCACGGTCGATGATCGAGGAAGCTCCCAGTTCGGTGAGCCAGCCAGATTCGGCGGGCTTACCGGTGCTGGCGACGACCTCGAACCCGAGGCCGGCGAGCATCGCCACCGCAGTGCTGCCAACGCCACCGGTCGCGCCGGTGACGAGCACCGGGCCGTTGGCCGGTGTGATGCCGTAGTGCTGCAGCGCGATGACCGACATCGCGGCGGTGAAGCCGGCGGTGCCGATGATCATCGCTTCCCGGGTGGAGAGACCAGCGGGCAGCGGCACGATCCACTCGGGCTTGATTCGGGCGTACTGGGCGAACCCACCGTGCTGGGCGACACCGATGTCGTAGCCATGGGCGATGATCTCGGTACCGGCGGGCAGATCACCGGCAGCTTCGAGCAGCACACCGGCGAGGTCGATACCCGGCACCATCGGCGAAACACGGGCCACTTTGCCGGCGGGTGTGGAGGCCAGACCGTCCTTGTAGTTCACGCTGGAGTAGTGCACTTCGACGAGCACACCGTCGGCGGGCAGTTCATCCTTGGTCATGGTGACGACGCCGCGATCGACACCCTCGCCGGACGTGTTGGCGCTGAACGCGCGGAACGAGTCAATGGTCATGGCAGCACAGTAGTGAACAGACCATTTCAGCCCCATTTCGAAATGTCGAAGTGAGGCCGGGTCCTCGGGTCAGTGGGCGCTGGAGACCGCCACCGGCTTGCCGTGGCCGACGAACGTGGGCCGGAAGGCAATCACGAACACGATCCCAGCTGCAGCGATACATGCGCACGACACCACTAATGGCGTGTTCGAGGTGACCGAAGCGGTGACGTACCCCACCAGGATGCTGGCGGGCACCTGGGCGAGGTTCATCACGCTGCTGGAGATACCCATCGCTTCACCTTGGCGACCGGGCTCGGCCGAGCGCGAGATCAGGGTGGACTGGTTGGCCATCGCCAGTCCGTTGAACACCGTGAACACCGGGATGATCGCGTACATCTGCCACGTGGAGGTGGCCAGGAAGTACCCCGACATCGTCAACGCGAGACCGAAGAAGGCGAACCACAGCACCTGATAGTCGGCCAATCGCGGGGCGACGCGAGGCACGAGCACCACCTGCGTGACCGCGATGGCCAGACCGACCAGCGCGAAGTAGTCACCTGTACTCGCCTGGGTGAAGCCGAATCTGCGGGCCAGGTAGACGCCGAAGAACGTGGTGAAGAACGTGAACCCCGCGTTGAACAGGAACGACGCGGCAAGCGGTACGCGCAGACGAGCGGATGTGAAACCGCTGACGACGTTGCGCATTGACGTGCCCAACTGGATCCGCTTGTCGTGGTCCTTGTGGTGGATCGTCTCCGGGAAACGAGTGATGACCATCACGCAGTTGACGACACAGAGACCGGCCGCGAACCAGAACGGGGTGGTGGCAGAGAACCAACCAGGTGTGGTGAACAGATGGTAAAAGCTGCGATGCGGGGCGCTGAGGCGACCGCCCAAGTACGGCCCGATGATGAAGCCGAGGCCGAACGCGGCCCCGATCAGACCGAAGTTCTTGGCCCGGTTCTTGTCGGTGCTGACGTCGCCCACCGCAGCCTGGGCCACTGCGATGTTGCCCCCGGTGAAGCCGTCGATGGCCCGACCAAGGAACAGCATCGGGATCGAGGCGCTGCTGATACCCAACGCGAAGATCGCGTAGCCGATTGCCGTTCCGGCGATGGAGAACGCAAGCACCGGCCGGCGACCGAAGCGGTCGGACAACTGGCCGAGGATCGGGGCGGCGAAGAATGTGCACAGCGGGTACACGGCCTGCAGGAAGCCCAACATGATCAGTCCGTCGCGTGCACTCCAGTCGGCCGGGGTCACACGGAACGGGGTGTTGTTGATCAACAACGGGAAGATCGGAATCAGGATGCTGAACCCGACCAGGTCGATGAACACGGTGAGGAACACCGGGAGCATCGGGTTCTTCTGTCGCTCAGCGGTCGCGATGTTCTCGGTCGGTGTCGTCATGGCGTTGGCAGGATACTGACGCCGAAGCACACCGGGCCGCCTTCCACGCTCTACTATCGGCGAACCACACCGGGAGCGAGGGCACGACGATGGCTGCAGGCGCAGCAGAGGGACGGACGCACAAGACCGGCGAGGCCGTCGCTGCGTTGCTACGTCACAGAATCGTGCGTGGCGAGCTCCCGGTCGGCACCAAGCTGCCCACAGAGGAGGAGCTCACCGAACAGTTCGGTATCGCGCGCACGACGCTGCGCGAGGCGCTACGCGTGCTTGAGTCGCAGGGTCTGATCCACATCAAACGCGGGCGCGGTGGTGGCGGCACCGTCACCATGCCCGACCTGTCACGACTTTCCGAGTCCTTCGCCGGAGCGCTCCAGATGCGCGCCACCACGTTTGCCGATCTCGACTCGGCCCGCCTGCTGATCGAGCCCGAGCTGGCTGCATGGCTGGCCACCGCCCACGATGCCGACGACCTTGCTCTCTTACAGGAAGCCGGCGAGGCGGCTCGCACCGCAGCCGACCAGAACGATCAGGCGGCGTTCGCGATCGCTGCCAGTCGCTTCCACACGCTGCTGCTCGAGCGCGGCCGCAACACCACGCTGTCGCTGTTCTCGCAGTTGCTGCACCAGTTGGTCGAGAGCCGCTATGCACTCGGAGCCCGCGATGCCAGCCAGGAGCTCATGCAACGCGCCGCCCGGTCGTACACCAAGCTGATCAGCCTCATCGAAGCTGGCGACGCCGGCGGCGCGCGACGACACTGGCAGCAGCAGATGACCTACATGATCGAAGCCGCCGGCGATCAGCTGATCGACTACTACGACGGCGAGGTGCCGCGGCTGCCCATTCGACGCAGCACCTCCGCGAAGAAGCCGAACTCGAAAGCGCTCATCCCGAAGTCACCCCGCCGCAGCTGACGCGGACCGCGTACGATGTGGCATCGCCCAGCTGACGCTCTCCCCTCGCGAATACGACGAGTTCGTACGCTCCCCGTACGCCGACGAGTCCGTCGGCGGCATCGATGGCGTGACCGCCGTGATCGTCACGGGTTCACCATCATCGATCGCCTCCCCGGGGGCGCTTCCCGTCGTGGTCATCGCCGCCCGCACGGATGATCGACGTGGGCCGACACAGGCAGACATGGTGCTGCACGAGGAAGATCTCGAGTTGGCGCGACACGCGATCCAAGCGGCCCCGCTGGCCGCGACCTCGCTCGCAGTATTGCTGCGCTCGTCGCCGTGGGCAGATGTCGAAGCCGGATTGGCTGCGGAGTCGGCCGTGTACTCCACACTGCAGGCAGGCCCCGAGTTCGCCGCGTGGCGTGCCGCCGCCTCGCATTCCCCCGCCGGCATCGACGGCGACACGGTGAACATCGAGCGCGAGGGCGACGTGCTGACCGTCACGCTCAACCGTCCCGGACGGCGCAACGCAATCTCCACCCGCATGCGCGACGAACTCACTGCAGCGCTGCAACTCGCGGCGATCGATGAATCGATCAGCACCGTTCATCTCTGCGGCACCGGCATCGCGTTCTGCAGCGGAGGCGACCTCGGCGAGTTCGGATCTCGACTCGACCCGGCCACGGCGCACCACACACGGCTGTCACGTAGCCCCGCGCGGCTGATGCACCGATTGCGCGACCGGATGGTGGTGCACCTGCACGGTGCGGCATTCGGTGGCGGTATCGAGATGGCCGCCTTCGCTGGCCGTGTGCTGGCCCGGCCCGATACACACATCGCACTGCCCGAGGTGTCGCTCGGACTGGTTCCCGGTGCCGGCGGCACGGTGAGCCTCCCCCGCCGGATCGGCCGTCAGCGCACCGCACTGCTCGCACTCACCGCCAAAACGATCGACGCCCCCACCGCACTGCGATGGGGGCTGGTCGACGAGATCGTGGACTGAACGACCCAGCAGGGTCGCTCGCCGACACTCAGTCGCTGGCGGGCAGCGGCTTGGCGTCCTTGAGCTGCAGCACTTCTCCGGACACGGCGGGAAGACCCTCGCCAGCCTTGGTGCACAGCAGCTCAACACCGCCCGAGGAGTCGACGTAGCGCTTCCCCATGGCAGCGCCGCCGCCATGGCCTTCCGCAATGTCGGTGGCCCCGGTGCGACCCGAGGCGTCGAGCAGCGCCGGCTGGCCGCCGATGGTGAGGTCGAGCTCAGCGCTCGGGGTCTTGACCACGATCAGTTCGGTGGTGCTGGTGGCTCCGTAGAGACGGGAGCCAGCCTTGACGGTGAGGGACATCTTCGTAATCTCCTGTAGGTGCCGGAAAGCGGTTTGGGTCAGGACTGACCGAGGGACTGGGTGAGTTCGGTGAGCACCACTCGACGCAGCATCTTGCCGGTGTCGGTGTGGGGCAGCGAATCTCGGAAGACAATCGTGTCCGGAGTCTTGGATCCACGCAACTCGTGACGTACGTAATCTCGCAGGGCTTCGACGTCCACCGTCTGACCAGCGCGCAGCACGACTGCCGAGACGATGCGCTGACCCCACACATCGTCGGGGATACCGACCACGCAGGCCTCCTGCACCGCTGGGTGAGCGAGCAGCACCGTCTCGATCTCCGCCGGGGCAATGTTCTCGCCGCCGCGGATGATCGTGTCGTCGGCGCGGCCTTCGATGAACAGGTAACCCTCGACATCGAGCGACCCGCGGTCGCGGGTACAGAACCAGCCATCGCTGTCGAGCACACTGCCCGACGCGTACTCGCCGGAGATCTGCTCGCCGCGCAGGTAGATCATGCCGGTCTCACCAGCAGC
>CAIXHI010000370.1 GCA_903919215.1 uncultured Acidimicrobiaceae bacterium | reverse complement strand
GTGGCACTGCCCCCTACACGTGGTCGCTCGCCAGCGGCACTCTGCCGGCCGGACTCACCCTGAACCCCTCCACCGGCGCCATCACCGGCGCGCCCACAACCGCCGGCACCTCGAGCATCACGGTGCAGGTCGCGGACACCAAGGGTCTCGTCGGCACCAAGGCGCTCTCGCTCGCGGTGACCGCTCCGGTCGCACTCGCCATTTCGACAGCAACACTCGCTGGCGGCACGGTCGGCACGGCGTACTCGGTCACGCTGGCAGCCACTGGCGGGACGAAGCCGTACACCTGGTCGATCTCGACGGGCACGCTGCCCGCGGGGCTCACGCTGAACGCCTCCACCGGGGCCATCACCGGCACGCCGACAACCGCCGGTGCGTCAAGCATCACGGTCAGGGTCACCGATGCCGCAGCCCGGACGATCACGAAGGCCTTGTCGATCAACGTCGTCGCCCCGGCCATTCCTGGGGCCTTCAACAAGTCGGCTCCGGCCACGAACACCACGGGCCGTTCGCGTACTGCGCTCGCACTCTCGTGGGCTGCGTCCACCGGTGCTGTCTCGTACCGCTACTGCGTCGACACGGTGAACGACAATCTGTGCAACACCTCGTGGGTCAGTGTCGGCACTGCCCGTACCGTCACCATCGGCGGCCTCGGCAGTCGCACCGCCTACTACTGGCAGGTCGAAGCCGTCAACCTGGGCGGGTCTCGGGCTGCGAACACCGGCACGTGGTGGAAGTTCACGACTGCGGTCTAAACAGATGCGAGACAAATAGTCATCCGTTGACTATCCTCGCCACATGCGACTGCGCGCTCTCCCACTCATCGTCGCGCTCGCCCTCATCAGCATCACGACTGCTGCCTGCAACGACAGCAGCGATGCGCACAGCGGAGATGTTGTGGTGTTCGCTGCGTCGTCGTTGACCGCAGCCTTCACCGAGATGGGCACGGCGTTCAACGCCGCCAACCCCGATGCCCACATCACGTTCAACTTCGCTGGCTCCGCAGATCTGGTGACACAACTCACCGAAGGCGCACCTGCCGACGTGTTCGTCTCGGCGGACGACTCGAACATGAAGAAGGTCACCGCTGCAGCGTTGAATGCGAGCGACCCTGTGCCGATCGCCAAGAACACGTTCGCGATCATCGTCGGCAAGGGCAACCCGAAGGGCATCACCAGCCTGGCCGACCTCGCCAAGTCCGACCTCGTGGTCGTGCTCTGCGCCGAGACGGTCCCGTGCGGCAAGGGCGCGGCAAAGATCCTCGCCAACGCGGCGATCGCCATCACCCCCAAGAGCCTCGAGGACAAGGTGAAGGGCGTCGTCTCCAAGGTGACCGCTGGCGAGGCCGACGCTGGCATTGTGTTCGTGACCGACGTCAAGGCTGCAGGCGACACCGCAGCTGGTGTCGACATACCGGCTGACGTGAACGTGATCAGCAACTACCCGATCGTGGTGACCAAGGAAGCCAAGCACGCGACCGCCGCTCAGGCATTCATCGACTTCGTGGCCAGCGCACCGGGTCAGGCGATCCTCGCCAAGTACGGATTCCTCGCCCCGTGACCGCTCGCCGACACCGAAGCAGAAGCACAGGGTCTGCACGACCGCCCGCCCCTGTGTTGGCGCTGGCAATCGTCGCGATCTCGTTCTTTGCACTCCCACTCATCGGGCTGATCTGGCGGGCACCATGGTCGAAGGCCTGGACCTACCTCAGCGATCACGCAGCACTCACCGCGTTGCGCCTGTCGCTGCACACCTCGCTCTGGGCCACTGCCCTCTCGGTGCTGTTCGGCGTACCCCTGGCTTGGCTGCTGGCCCGGACCCAGTTCCCCGGGCGGAGTGCGGTGCGCGCATTGTGCACACTCTCGATGGTGCTGCCACCGGTCGTGGGTGGTGTCGCATTGTTCTTCGCCCTGGGTCGCCGTGGGCTGGTCGGGCAGTGGCTCTATCGCTGGTTCGACTACCAGTTGCCGTTCACGACAGCGGCGGTCGTGGTGGCGCAGACGTTCGTAGCAATGCCCTTTCTGGTGATCACCGTCGAGGCCGCGTTGCGGCAGCTCGACACCGCTCCCGAGGACGCCGCCCGCACACTCGGCGCCTCACGCTGGTACGGCTTCCGGCGGGTGACACTCCCAGCGATCCGCCCGGCCTTGGTGGCCGGCGCAGTGCTGTCGTGGGCGCGGGCACTCGGCGAGTTCGGTGCCACCATCACGTTCGCCGGCAGCTACCCGGGGACGACACAGACAATGCCGTTGGCCGTGTATCTCGCCCGTGAGACGAACCCCGAGCAAGCCATCGTCCTCTCGCTGTTGATGATCGCCATCTCGTTCACCGTGCTGGTGACGTTGCGCGACAGGTGGTTCGGGAACCGCCACGACACGGCGGTGCTGTCATGACGCTCGCTGCCGCAATCACCTGCGAGGTCGGGTCCTTGCAACTCGCCGTCGAGTTCGCCGTGCAACCCGGAGAGCTGCTGGCCATCCTCGGCCCCAATGGGGCGGGCAAGACCACCGTGCTGCGCGCACTGGCTGGTCTGCAGCCGATCGACGAGGGGCGGATCACGATCGACGGCACCGTCGTCGACGATCCGGCGACCGATACGTTCGTCGAGCCGGCACGACGAGCAACGGGCATGATGTTCCAGCAGTACGCACTGTTCCCACACCTCAGCGTGTTGGAGAATGTCGCCTTCGGGTTGCGCGCCCACCGCGTGCCCAAGGGTGAGGCGCGCCGGCGCGCGCACGAGTGGATCGAGCGTGTCGGCCTCACCGACCACGCACAGCATCGGCCCGGTGAACTGTCGGGCGGGCAGGCCCAGCGAGCGGCGTTGGCTCGCGCTCTCGCCACCGACCCGCGCCTGTTACTGCTCGACGAACCGCTGTCAGCGCTCGACGCTGGCACGCGCGACGCCGTGCGGCGCGACCTTCGCCACCACCTCGCCTCGTTCGACGGGATGCGCGTGATGGTGACCCACGACCCGATCGATGCCTTCGCGCTCGCCGATCGGGTGGCGATCATCGAGGCCGGCCGCATCGTGCAGACCGGCACGTTCGAAGAGGTCACCGCCCACCCTCGCTCGCGCTACGTCGCCGACCTGGTGGGGGCGAACTTGGTCCACGGTGTGGTTGCAGCAGGTGCACTCACCACCGCGACCGGGGCGAAGGTCGTGCTCGCCGATGCACCGCCCGGGCCGTCGTTCGCCGTGATCCGACCGCACTCGATCGTGGTCGTACGCGAGTCCCCATTCGCCAGCAGCGCACGCAACGTGTGGCCCGGCACGATCACCGAACTCGACCGCCTCGGCGACCGGGTACGACTGCGCGTCGACGGGGTACTGCCGTTGACCGCCGAGATCACCGTCGCCGCGTTCGAAGCGCTCGCCCTGCAGCGCGGCGACTCCGTCCACACCTCGGTGAAGGCCACCGACATCGAGGTCTACCCGGCATGACCCGCGCCCCGGACCAGCTGCTGCTCGGCGAGTGGGCCTGTCTGGGCATCTTGCGCAGTGCGCCGACGCACGGGTTCGCAGTGGCAGCGCTGCTGAAACCGGACGGCGATGTCGGACGGGTGTGGTCGTTGTCGCGGGCGCTCACCTACCGCGCCATCGATCAACTGACCGCACGCGGCTACGTGCATGCGACCGGCGAAGAGCCGGGTATCGCCGGCGGCACTCGCACCATCCTGGCGGCGACTCGCACCGGGCGCGTCCAACTCGACGAATGGTTGTCGACTCCTGTGCTGCACTTGCGCGACCTACGTAGCGAACTGCTGCTGAAAATGGTGCTGGCCGACCTGTGCGAGGCAGACCGGACGCTGTTGTTGCAACGTCAGCGCGCTCACATCACGACGATGGCCGATGCACTCAGCGGACCCAGCGAGGGGGTCACCTCCCCTTCCGATGTGGTGACGCTGTGGCGGCGCGAGGCGTCGCAAGCGGCGCTGAGGTTTCTCGATGCCGTGATCACGACGGCACCCGACAGTCCCTGAACTCAGGAGGCCGAACTGGGCTGAGCCTCGTCGTACAGCACCGACTTGGTGACGTGTCCGAACGCTCCCTGCAGATCGGCCAGCGTTCCCACCGAGGTGCCCCACCCTCCGGCGTTGGCGTGCACCGTCGATTCGATGCGAATCCATTCACCCACGGGCAGTCGGTGCAGCGACAGCGTGAGATCAGCGTTCAGCGACGAGTTCTTCGGGTACGTGCTGCCACCGGTGAGCACCACATCGGCAGCGACTGCCGCACGCGTTGCCGGCGTCATCGTCTCCCCCTGGATCATCTGATCGCGGATCCGCAACCAGTACGCCGCTCGCCCACCACCGAAGTACTCGAAGGTCTGATCCATCGAACCGAGGAACTCGTTGCCGCCCCATGGTGGTTCGCTCATATGGGTCGAGCGATCGAACACCGGCGGCACGTCGGGACGAATCTCGGCGGGATCGATGACCTCGCCGCGCCGCATCCGCAGGCCCTCGGAGCGGCCGACCTCGACACCATCGACCAGCAGGTTGACCTCCACCACCTGTACACGCCTGCCCGCACGGCGAATGTTGGCGACCACTTCGGTGACACCCAGCGGCACCCGTCGGCTGAGATCGATCGTGAGGCGCACGATGTCCATCGGACCTGGCGACGGCATCGAGTCGACCGCGCGGGCGACGATCGCCGCCACCGCCGATCCGTGCTGTGTCCCCTCGACTGGACCTGCTGCGGCGCCGGTGGGGATCAGTCGTTCACCGTCGAGTTCATACCAATATCTCGTCATAGCGAGGACAAGATTGGCACAGCGCCACCCAGCTCACCCCACTCCGTTCATGTCCCACGGGTACCACGGCGACCCGTGGTACCCGTGCGACGCGAGCGGAGGGAACGGGTTCAGTTGTCGATCGCCGAGCCCGGCGCGAACGAGCGCACGTGCACGAAGTCGATCATCTGACCCTTCGGCCGGGTGATCACGAAGATCATCGCGTCGGCCATCCATTCGGGTTCCATACCCGGGCCGGCAACGCGTGTCATGTAGCCGCTCTCGAGCCATTCGGGCAGTGCCGCTTCCACACCCTCGGGTGTGAAGTTGACGCCGAATTCGGTTCCGCCGACGGAACCGGACACGTAGTTCGAGACGCGGATCTTGTCGGCGCGCAGTTCGTGATTGAGCATGCGGCTGAACGTGTCGAGCCCACCCTTCGAGGTGCCGTACAGCACCATGAACGGCATGTAGTCGCCAACGATCTCGGACGACACGTTGACGATGTCGCCGCCACCGGCCTTGCGCAGCAACGGCACAGCTGACCGGGTAGTGAGGATCGGGCCACGCAGGTTGATGTCGAGGACGAAGTCGATGTCGTCGTCGGTGGCATCGGCGATCTTGGCGATGCGGCCCACGCCGGCGACGTTGAGCAGTGCGTCGACCTTGCCGAAGCGGCGATCTACCTCAGCGAATGCTGCGCGCACGCTGTCGGCGTTGGCCACGTCGCACTGGATCGGAATCGCGGTCTGGCCGAGGCTGGCAGCGACCTCATCGAGGCGTTGCTTGTTGCGCGCCATGATCACCACGTTCGCGCCTTCGTCGACACACCGCTTGGACACAGCCAAGCCGAGCCCCGCCGAACCACCGACGACAACGATGACCTTGTCGTTCAACTGACCCATGTCAGTCGACCAGCGTGATCGCGCGCTCTGGGCAGTTGTTGGCGCCGACGCGTGCCGCCGCCTCGTTCTCCGGCGACACCTCGGTCTCGTTCATCGAGTTGTAGCCGCGGTCATCCAGCACGTACACGCTGGGGGCCAGAGCGGCACAACGGCCGTGGCCGCTGCAGGAGTCGTTGTCAACGATGATCTTCATGTCAGTGGTTCCTTGTGAGCTTTTTGGGGGTGGATCAAGCGGACTTCCAGCCACCGTCGACCGGCAGCACCACGCCGTTGACGTGGCTGGCCTCGGCCGACGCGAGCCAGGAGATGGTAGATGCGATCTGTTCCGGCTTCGCCGTCTTCTCGCCCAGAGCAATACTGGGCTGCTGACGCATGAACGCCCACATCACGTCCTGCGTGGGTGTCGCGGTGGTGGCGATATTGGTCTCCGTGCCACCGGGGCACACCGCATTGCAGCGCACGCCAGTGTTGCCGTATGTGTAGGCGATGTGCTTGGTGAGACCGATGATGCCGTGCTTGGAGGCGATGTACGCAGCGCCAGCGCCAGATCCGCCGAGACCGGCGATGGAGGCGACGTTGACGATCGCGCCTCCACGCTCGGCCATCAACGGCACCAGCAGACGGCACAGCCGCATCGGCGCCTTGAGGTTCACGTTCTGCACGAGATCCCACAGGTCATCGCTGACTTGGCTGACCGGGTAGAAGTAGTCCATCACACCGGCCACGTTGGCGAGCACGCTCACCGGGCCGAGGCCTTCGGCCTGAGCCACCAGCGCGTCGATGAACGCACCATCGGTCAGGTTGCCGGGGACCGCGGTGATCCCCGACTGCTCGGCAGCGACGACCGCGAGGCCATCGGCGTTCGCGTCGGTGGCCACCACCGTGGCACCCTCCTGGGCGAGCATGATCGCCGTCGAGCGGCCGATACCAGAGGCTGCGCCGGTGACGATTGCAATTGTGTTGTCGTGCCTCGACATGAACTGAGTCAGACGTCCCACTCGAGGTGCAGCGAGGTGATGCCCATCTGACCACCGTGCTCGGGCACCGAGGTGCCGGGGACGATGCGGTAGTTCGGGATCCGCTCGTGCCACATCGTCATCGCCGTCATCAGTTCCTCACGCGCGAAGTACGACCCGAGGCAGCGGTGCGGGCCGGCACCGAATGCAATGTGGCGGTTGTTCTCGCGGTCGATGAGCACCTTGTCGGCGTTCTCGAACTCGCGCGGGTCGCGGTTGGCGGCAACCAACGGCATGAACACCATCTGGCCGGCCTTGACCGGGCAACCAGCAACCTCAGTGTCCTCAGCGACCTTCCTGGACGGGGTGACGAACGAGTAGAAGCGCAGGAACTCCTCGATCGCCGACGGCCACAGCTCGGGCTCGGCGAGCAGGCGCTCACGGTCGTGCGGGTTGTTGGCCAGGTGCCAGAAGTTGTAGGTGAGCTGCGAGGCGACGGTGTCGAGACCGGCCATGAACATCAGCAGGCAGAAGTCGAGGATGTCCTGCATCGGAATCGGCTCGCCATCGATCCGGGCGCCCAGCACGTAGCTGATGATGTCTTCCTTCGGGTCGAGCCTGCGTTGCTCGATAAGGGCACCGAAGTACCCCATGACTTCCATCATCGCTGCAAACTGCGTTTCCGCGGCACCCGGCGCATCACGATCGCTGTGCAAGATGGTGACCTCCCACGCCTGGAACTGATCGGCGTCCTTGCTGGGCAGACCCATCAGGTCCATGAAGATCACGTTCGGGAACAGCAGTGCCACTTCTGACACGAACTCGCAACTCCCCTTGGCAGCGATCGAGTCGAGCACTTCGGTGAACCGCTGGCGCAGCTTCGGCTTCATCTTCTCGACTGCGCCAGGTGACCACAGCGGTGTGAGCAACTGACGCCAATCGACATGGAGCTTGCCGTCGAGCATCTCCGGAATCCAGCGGTAGGGCGGGTTCGGGTCGGTCGGCGTCACTGCCGCGTTCGTGAAGACCTGGGCCTTCTGGAACGACTTGCGAATATCGGCCATGCGCGTGAGCGTGAAGAACTGGAACTCGCCGGCGATCCCGGTGAACACAGGGGACTGCTCGCGCAAGCCGTCGATGATCCGCATGTGCTGCCCTGCTGGCAGCTCACCGGGGATGATGTCCATGAGGTGCGCGACGGGGCAGCCTGACGGGTTCAACAGTTCGGGTTCGGTGGTGGTCATGTGATCCCCTTGTGCGAGCGAGACACACTCCCTGTGGAGCGTGTCGGATGGCACAGTAGCCCACTTTGTCGGACTGTGCCAAGGTCGTCGTTGGCTGTGTCGGCGGGACGCGGCTGGTACTCACTACGCTGCGCCGATGCTGGATGCCACTGACATCGCCCGCCTCATCGCGACAGGAGCACTGACCGCCGTGCAGGCGACGCAGGACGTGCTCGACCGAATCGCCGCGCACGACGGAGACCTCCACGCGTTCCTCACCGTCGACGCGCCCGGAGCACTCGCTGCCGCCACCGCTGCCGATGCTGCGCAGCGCCGGGGCGATGCGCTCGGTCCGTTGCACGGCGTGCCGATCTCGCTCAAGGACGAGGTATGGACCAAGGGGTTACGTTCCACCGCCGGGTCGCGGCTGTACGAACAGTTCGTCCCCGAGACCGACTCCGAGGCCGTCGCCCGCCTCCGCCGTGCAGGGGCGATTATCGTCGGCAAGACGCAACTCCCCGAGTTCGCAGCCTGGCCGCAATCGAAGAACCTGGTGGGGCCGGAAGCGGTCAACCCACACGACCACAGCCGCATCTCTGGCGCTTCCAGCGGTGGCTCGGCGGCGAGTGTTGCGTCCGGAATGGTGCCGCTGTCGCTCGGGTCGGATGGAGGCGGCTCGATTCGCATCCCCTCAGCGCTGTGCGGCACATTCGGCCTGTTCCCCACTCCCGGGCTGGTGCCGGCACGCGACAGTTTCAGCTACAGCCCGTTCGCCAGCCTCGGCCCGATCACGCGCAGTGTGCGCGACGCCGCACTGATGCTGCAGGCGATCGCCGGCCACGACCCCTTGGAGGTCGGCTCGCTGGACACTCCCGTGCCCGACTACCTCAGCACACTCGACGCTGGAGTCGAAGGGCTGCGCATCGCCTTCACCCCCGACTTCGGGTGGGTCGACGCCGATCCGCGCATCACTGCGTTGACCGCCGAGGTTGCCTCGCGCCTCACTGCCGTCGGCGCCGTGGTGGAGCAACCCGCCATCGAGATCGAGGACATCTGGCCGGTGTTCGGCGCAGTCACCCTCGGTGCCAGCGTCTACGACGGAGTGCGCACGCCGTACATGGTGTCGCCCACGCACGTGGACCGCTTACTGAATGGCCTCGACCAACTCACGCCACCGCTCCAGATGGCTGTGGCGAGCGCTCCTCCGACTCCGGAGCAATACGCCGATGCGATGGTGACGATCGGGCGCGTGCGCGAGCAGTTCCGCATCTGGTTCCAGAGCTACGACGTGATCTGCTCGCCCACGATGGCGATGTTGGCCCCGATCAGCCCGCAGGACTGGTCGATGCCGTATCCCGACGGGCGAATGGGCACCAACTACACCGCATATGCGAACGTCTGTTGCCTGACCGCCGCCTCCTACCCATGTGGCCCTGTCGCCGGGTTGCCGGTGGGACTGCAAGTGATCGGGCGCGGCGGGGCCGAGGCCTTGGTGCTGCGTGTATGCCGCGCTCTGGAGAAGGTGGCGCCCTACAGCGGGCTGGTATGAAGGGGCCGGTATGACCTCGCCGACCGATCGACCGCTGCCAGCACTCACGCCCGAGAACGAGTGGTTCTGGACATCCGGCCGCGACGGAGCCCTGCGAGTGCTGCGCTGCGACGACTGCCTGGCGCACCTGTTCCCCACGACGCCCATCTGCCCCTACTGCCGCTCTACCGCGCTCACGGTCACCGCCGTATCAGGCCGAGCGACGGTGGTCGGCTCGACCGTGAACCATCACCAGTGGCTACCGGCGATGCCGCCTCCGTATGTGGTGGCGATCGTGGCCATCGAGGAGGACGACCGCGTCCGTTTCACCACCAACATCGTCGGCTGCGCGCCCGAGTCAGTGGCGCCGGGACTGCGCGTGCAAGTGCAGTTCGAGCAGCATGACGACGTCTGGCTGCCGATGTTCGCCCCCACCGCTGACACCACACCAGGGCCTATCCCCCACGACGACCCCAGGTGGCGGGTCGCCCGCCCGATGGCGTCGAAGGACAAGTTCGAACACAAGGTGGCCATCACGGGTATCGGCATGTCGGAGCTTGGCCGCCGCTTGATGCGCGACCCCGTGTCGCTGACGGTGGAGGCCTGTCTGCGGGCGATCGCCGATGCCGGGCTGACACCCGAAGATATCGATGGCCTGTCCACGTACCCCGGCGCCGGCGGTGGGCACGGCCACAGTGAGGGTGGCATCACCGCCGTCGAGAATGCGCTGCGACTGCGCCCCACGTGGCACAGCGGCGGGCCAGAGACACCCGGTCAGTCCGGTTCGATCGTCAACGCGATGTTGGCCGTGGCCTCGGGCCTGTGCCGTCACGTGCTGTGCTTCCGCACCGTCTGGGAGGCCACCTATGCAGAACTGCAGCGCCGCGGCGGACAGCACAGCGGCGGCGGGCGCATCGAGGGCGATATGCAGTGGCGTCTGCCGTACGGCGCGGCATCGGCCTCGAACTGGATTGCGATGAACGCCTCGCTGCACATGCAGCGTTACGGCACCACCCGCGAATCGCTCGGGTGGATCGCGCTCAACGCGCGCAAGAACGCCGCGCTCAACCCAAACGCGATCTACCAGACCCCGCTCACGATGGACGACTACCTCGGTGCGCGCATGATCACCACCCCGTTCGGTCTCTACGACTGCGATGTGCCGTGCGATGGCGCCACCGCCGTGATTGTGTCGGCGATCGACGCGGCGAGCGATGCGCCGCACCCGATCGTGCGGGTCGAGGCCGTGGGCACCCAGATCACCGAGCCCGTGTCGTGGGACCAGGGCACGCTCGAGCACGAGCCGATGCTGGCTGGCCCTGCCAGCCATCTGTGGAGTCGCACCGACCTCACCCCCGCCGATGTCGACGTCGCACTGCTGTACGACGGCTTCACGTTCAACTGCCTGTCGTGGATCGAGGCGCTCGGCTTCTGCGGTATCGGCGAGGGCAAGGACTTCGTCGACGGCGGCACACGTATCGCACTCGACGGCGAACTACCGCTCAACCCGCACGGTGGTCAGCTATCGGCAGGCCGCACTCATGGCTACGGCTTCGTGCACGAGGCCGTCATGCAGTTGCGTGGCCACGGTGGTGCTCGCCAGGTGAAGGGTGCCGAGGTCGCGGTGATCGCCGCTGGTGGTGGCGTCCCCGGCGGCACCATCCTGTTCACCAAGGGCTGAACCCGCGCTCCCCTGGCTTCTTGTCCTACTGCGGTTGCGGACGTCCGTGACCGCCGTAGGACAAGAACGGGATGTGGGT
>CAIXHI010000369.1 GCA_903919215.1 uncultured Acidimicrobiaceae bacterium | reverse complement strand
TGTGGAAATCGCCGTCGCGTACCGAACTGCAACGGATCTCGGCGATGCAGTCGTTCAGAACGACTGTGCCTCGCCCGAGCGGCAGGGTCACTTCAAGAAAGACGGTACGTCGAAGTCGTCGTCGTCATCGAGCGGATCGGACTTGTCGTCCGCGAAGAGATCCTTGAGCGTGCTCGTGGGTCGCTGGTCGGGCACCGCTTTGATTGCCGGCCGGGTGGCGGCATGGGTGCCGCTCGCCGTGGCCGAGGTGCTAGAGCTTGCGCTGCTGGAACCGCCGCCGTCCCACCGGTCGAAACCGGCGGCGATGACAGTGACCTTGACCTCATCGCCCATCTCGTCGTCGATGACGGTACCGAAGATGATGTTGGCGTCCTGATGGGCGACGCCATGGATGATCTCGGCGGCTGCATTCATCTCGAACAGTCCCATGCTGGACGGGCCGGTGATGTTCAGCAAGATGCCGCGGGCGCCATCGATGGCCGCCTCGAGCAACGGACTGCTGATGGCCGACTTCGCAGCAGTGACAGCACGGTTCTCGCCGCTGGCCTGGCCGATACCCATGAGCGCCGAACCAGCGCTGGAGAGGATCATCTTCACATCGGCGAAGTCGGTGTTGATCAGACCAGGGGTGGTGATCAGGTTGGTGATACCGGAAACACCCTGCAGCAACACCTCGTCGGCCATCTTGAACGCGTTGAGCACGCTGGTCTTCTCGTTGGCCACCGTGAGCAGGCGGTCGTTCGGGATGACGATGAGCGTGTCGACCTTCTCCTTCAAGCGCTGAACTCCAGCGTCGGCCTGCACGGCGCGACGGCGGCCCTCGAAGCTGAATGGGCGAGTGACCACACCAATGGTGAGTGCGTTCATGCTGCGCGCCACCTCGGCGATGATCGGTGCCGCGCCGGTGCCGGTGCCGCCACCCTCGCCGGCGGTGATGAACACCATGTCGGCGCCCTTGATCATCTCTTCGATCTCGTCGCGATGCGTTTCGGCGGCGTTGCGACCCACGTCAGGATCGCTCCCGGCTCCGAGGCCACGCGTGAGGTCGCGCCCGATGTCGAGCTTGACGTCGGCATCACTCATCAACAGTGCCTGGGCATCAGTGTTGACCGCGATGAACTCAACACCCTTCAGCCCTGCGTCGATCATGCGGTTGACGGCGTTGACGCCACCACCGCCGACGCCGATCACCTTGATGACGGCGAGATAGTTCTGCGGAGCGCCGGCCATCAGATGAACCTCCGGGGAGAGTAAGGGTAACAAAGCATGTAAGGAAGAACCTGCTGGTCGGGGATCGTAGCGAATCTGCCGCCCCGAAAGGTGGAGGGGCGATCGCGTCGGGTCGGCCGAGCCACGGCTTCCGGGCTCAGGCGGAGCACGGTACCGCTCCCACCTCTTCAGTGGACACATCCAACTCGCATACCTTTTTGAGGCCTTTGCGGATCTGACCCAGCAGCCGCGCCAACTTTTCATCGAGGTTGCGCAGATCGCCCAAGCGCACGCTGACGGTCTCGTTGAGCAGCATCGTCAGACCACCGGTAGCTGAATCGACACCGACCGACGTGGTGATCGAGCGGATCTCCACCGGCAAGCCGACCACCATCTGCGCTGCTGCGGCGTACGGCGCAGGGGCGAAGTCGCCCCGCGGCGTATCGGGATTCTGGCCCGTGACCAGGAGATACGCGGTGGGCTGTCCGGCGATGACGTCGAGTACGCGACCCTGGACATCGATCACCCGGAACTGGCTGTCATGCCCTTGGAACGTGACGATCGGACGGCGCTCACGAATGTCGATGTACACCGAATGCGGGAAGTCGGTACGCACGGTTGCCTGCTCGACCCACGGGATCGCCTCGAGGTCCTGTTCGGCCTTGTGCGTGTCAGCGAGCAGCACCGCTTGACCCCTGAGGCCGCTCACCACCTTGTCGAGCGCGTCCTGGTCGGTGTACACCGCTCCCTGGATGTAGACGGTGCGTATGTCGAACAGGGACGACGCAAACACGGCGATCACCAAGACGATCGCCAGCACAACACCGCCGGCAATGCTCAACAGCAGCACGCGGCGGCGCCCCTGTTCGCGACTGACCGCATTGCGCCGGGCGCGCATGCGCGGGTCGATACCACCTGCGGTACGCGTGGGAGCGGCCTCGATGACCCCGTAGTCGTCG
>CAIXHI010000368.1 GCA_903919215.1 uncultured Acidimicrobiaceae bacterium | reverse complement strand
GTTCACGTGGGTCCCGGCGTCGTGGGACGAGATCGAGTCGCTGGGCGGCATCGCTGCCACCCTTACGGTCGACTCGCTCAGCCCGCGGGTCTTCGTCATCGGTGCCGTCTTCATCGGCATCATTCTGGCGGCGGTCATCCAGCAGCTGACGGCGTACTTCACTGAGACGAACCGTCGTCCGGTCGATGACGTCGCAAAGAGCTCGCTGACCGGTGCGGCAACCGTCATCCTCGCCGGCATCTCGCTCGGCCTGGAGTCGGCGGTCTACTCGGCGCTGATCATCGCGGCGGCTGTCTACGGAGCGTTCCTGCTCGGTGGCGGCGTCGTGCTGCTGTCGCTGTTCGCGATCGCACTGGCCGGCACCGGCCTGCTCACGACCGTCGGCGTCATCGTCTCGATGGACACCTTCGGTCCTGTCTCCGACAACGCGCAGGGCATCGCTGAGATGTCCGGCGACGTGAGCGGCGAGGGCGCTGCGGTGCTCACCCGTCTCGACGCTGTCGGCAACTCCACCAAGGCCATCACCAAGGGCATCGCGATCGCCACGGCTGTGCTTGCAGCGACCGCGCTGTTCGGGGCCTTCCGCGATGCGGTTCTCGGCGCTGCTGCCTCGGCAGGAATCGACATCACGGGCGGAGTCGAAGCGCTGGGCAGCAAGATCCAGTACCTCGGCATCCTCGATGTGGCCTCGCCGAGCAACCTGGTCGGCCTCATCATCGGCGCGGCCGTCGTGTTCCTCTTCTCGGGCCTGGCCATCAACGCGGTGTCCCGCGCTGCCGGCTCGGTCATCTTCGAGGTGCGTCGCCAGTTCCGCGAGCACCCCGGGATCATGGACTACACCGAGAAGCCGGAGTACTCCAAGGTCGTCGACATCGTCACGAAGGACTCGCTGCGCGAGCTCATCACGCCGGGCCTGCTCGCGGTGCTGACACCCATCGCCGTCGGCTTCGGCCTGGGCATCGGGGCGCTGGGGGCCTACCTGGCCGGCACGATCGCCACCGGTGTTCTGATGGCGGTGTTCCTGTCCAACTCCGGTGGGGCCTGGGACAACGCGAAGAAGTTCGTCGAGGACGGCAACTTCGGCGGCAAGGGCTCGTCGGCGCACGAGGCGACGGTCATCGGCGACACGGTCGGCGACCCGTTCAAGGACACCGCTGGCCCGGCCATCAACCCGCTGATCAAGGTCATGAACCTGGTCGCGCTGCTGATCGCCCC
Organism: uncultured Acidimicrobiaceae bacterium; assembly: GCA_903919215.1. GTDB lineage: Bacteria > Actinomycetota > Acidimicrobiia > Acidimicrobiales > Ilumatobacteraceae > UBA668. The sequence continues at coordinate 1,125 of CAIXHI010000368.1, read as the reverse complement.
CGCTGTGGTGGCGCTGAGCATCGGCGATTCGGCCAACACGACGCTTCGCTGGGCGATCGCGCTCGTTGCCGTGGCGATCGTGGTCGTGTCGGTGGTCATCTCCAAGCGCCGTCCGATCGCGGTCGGCGAGGAGACGCCGGCGACCGTCTGATCCGCTCGGTCTCGAGGACCCCGCGTTCCGCTCCGCGGGACACGGGGTCCTCGTTTCGGTCCCCCGTAGGGGGACCGGGTCCGTCGGGGCTCCAGTGGGGGGTCCTGCAAGTTGACAGGGACCTGATGGCTACCGTCAGACTCCGCCGGGACAGCCAATGGAGAGGAACGGCGTGGCAGACAAGATTCTGGTGATCGTCGAGTCGCCTGCGAAGGCGAAGAAGATCGCCGGCTACCTCGGCCCGGACTACACGGTCCTGGCCTCGGTCGGTCATGTCCGCGACCTCGCCTCCAAGGCATCCGACCTTCCGGAGGCCGACCGCAAGAAGCCCTGGGCCAAGCTGGCCGTCAACGTCGACGACGAGTTCCAGCCCTATTACGTCGTGCACGACTCCAAGAAGAAGACGATCGCCGATCTCAAGCGGGCCCTCAAGGACGCCGACGAACTCCTCCTCGCGACGGACGAGGACCGCGAGGGCGAGGCGATCTCCTGGCACCTGATGGAGGTGCTGCGTCCGAAGGTCCCGGTCCGGCGGATGGTGTTCAACGAGATCACGCCCGAGGCAATCCGCGAGGCCGTCGCGAACCCCCGCGATCTCGATATGCAGCTCGTTGATGCGCAGGAGACGCGCCGCATCGTCGATCGTCTCTACGGCTTCCCCGTGTCGCAGGTGCTCTGGATGAAGATCGGGCAGGGCGCCAAGTCCGCCGGCCGCGTGCAGTCTGTTGCCGTGCGCCTCGTCGTCGACAAGGAGCGCGAGCGCATTGCGTTCCGGTCCGCTGGGTACTGGGACATCGTCGGCGTATTCGCGCCGGGTCCGTTCGATGCGAAGCTGTCAGCGGTCGATGGTGTCCGTGTCGCGTCGGGCAACGACTTCGACCAGCAGGGCGTGCTGAAGAAGACGGCCGTCGTCGTTCTCGACGAGGCCGCGGCCGGCACGCTGGCCGCTTCGCTTGCCGGCGCTGCGTTCACCG
>CAIXHI010000367.1 GCA_903919215.1 uncultured Acidimicrobiaceae bacterium | reverse complement strand
AGTCGTCGCCGTCACGCGGGGCGAGGTTCTCGAGTGGCATCGCCGTCATGCCCGAGTCCCAGATGATGATCGCCGAACCCGTGCTGGGATAGACGGTGCTCTCTAGCCCGTAGCCAGCGTCCGTCTCCGCCCAGCGACCATCGGCAGCCACCGGCCGATGGATGGTGAGGCCCAGCGTTCGCGCTTCCACCAGTGCCGACAGCGGGGTGACCTGATGATCACCAAAGGCGACATCGAGGAGCACGGTCTTTGCGCTGGTTCCTGCGTACGGGTTGGAGGTGAGGTGCTGCACATACCCGGCACCCTCGCCACGGTCCCACAACATCTGCGTGATGCCGAGGATCAGGACACGGTCGAGGTCGTTCGGGTAGGCGGGCAGGAACACGGCCTCGTACGTGTCGAAGTCGACCGAGCGTGGCAGCAGCAGGCTGTAGTTCATGCCGGGCACACCCAGGACGGCGCGCTCGATATCGGGCGACACCGCTGCCAGCATCAGACCCATGATCCCGCCCTGACTGTTGCCGTCGTAGTCGAGGTGGCCAGTGTCGAACAGGGGGCCACCGTCGGCCCGCTTCAGGGACGCTTCGCTGCTGAGACCGTTGAACCGCGTCATCAGCCGGCCGAGGTAGATCTGGTTGAGCACACCCTGCTGCAGGCGGTCGGCCATCGTGTTGAACTGACCGAAGTTGGCCAGCGTCGCGGCAGCGTTGCCGACGTCGTCCTCGCTCATGCCGGCCCAGTTGGTGGCGCAGAACAGGATGTTGTTGTCGTTCGCGAAGTCGCGCACGTTGCCGGCGTTGATCTCGTCGCGTCCACCGAGCAGACCGTGGCCGTACTCCACGAGGTGTGCCGGTGCGTTGCCGTTCATCGTGGCCGTGCTGACGTTGCAGAGGAATGGCACGTGCACGATGCCGTTCTGCGCCGGCAGTGCGTCGATGTCGGTGCTGGTGTAGTTGAACGTGGTGCCCGGGCCGCCGTCGCCGGTGAGGTAGTTGGGCACGTCGAAGCTGCCGCTGATCTGTAGCGCCACCTTGTCGTCGGTGTTCTTCTCGGTGGAGATGATGTGGAACGCAGGTGCTTTGTCGCCGAGTGCTGCGACGGCCTCGTCGCGGATGTGCAGCATGCGGCCGCTGATGTTCTCGGTGCTGGCGACGGTGAAATCCCACGCCAGTTGCAGGTCGGTGCGGGCGACGCCGGCCTTCTCCAACGCGCTGATGGTGGTCTCCATCGCGCCGCGTCGGAACTCGATCGCCTCGATACCCGTGGTGAGCTTGTCGCGGAACACGCGGAACGTGGCGCTGGGTTCGATGAACCCGCGGTCGTGGTTCAACATGCCGCGCAGTCCGACGGCGAAGGTGTGGCCCTCTGGCAGGCTGATCGCTGGCCGGATGGTGAGCAGTCGATCCTCGTCCTTGGTCGCATGTGCATCGAGTTCAGCCCACAGCGGGATGCGGGCACCGGTGGTGACATCGACCAGCACCACCGTCGACTCGGCTGACAGCGAGGCGCCGATGTCGGTCCAGCTGGGCAGGTTCGAGTTCGCCGCGTCGAGGTCCGGCAGGTACGTCAGGATCGGTGTGTTCGGGCTGAAGCCGTCATTGCGGTTCCATTCCGCTGGGTCGATCGCTACACCCTTGTCGTTGGCCGGCATTCCCGCGGCAGGCAAGCGCACGCGCAGGTGGGTCGGCGCCACGGGGTCTTCGACGGTGTAGGCGTTGCTCGGGAAGGGCAGCAGACACTGGCGGGTGTCGAGCGAGTCGCACCCTCCAGGCGCGGCGTCGACCTCGGTCTGTACGGCGGCCTTCGTCGCAGCGTCGGCTTCCACCTGCACGACCGCTGGCGGGGCGGTGTCGGTCGGGCCAACGACGGTCGACGTCGTCGCGCTCTTGTTGTCGCTGCACGCTGCCATCAGCACCAGCACCGCACCCATTGCCGCCACGAGCTTGCGCCCTATTGTTCGCTGCATTGCCGCTCCCCAGGATCGAACCTTGCCCACTTTCGCATACTGGACAATCCAGCGAACGGGTCGCTATGGTTACCCGTCAGTAACTTGCTGTCGGCGTTGTCGCCGGCAATCGTCCCCTAACCCCCCACACTTCCGAGAGGGTGCTTCCGACATGGCCGACTTCGCGCTGAACGACGACCAACTGCAGATCCAGAAATGGGTCCACGACTTCGCTGACCAGGTCATCCGACCCGCAGCTCATGAATGGGATGAGCGCGAGGAGTTCCCGCACCCGATCGTGCAGCAGGCCGCCGAGATCGGTCTGTACGGCTGGGAGTTCCTGATGAACGCGATGAGCGATACGAGCGGCCTGACGCTGCCTGTCGCCATCGAGGAACTGTTCTGGGGTGACGCTGGCATCGGTATGGCGATCATGGGCTCGGCCCTCGCCGCCGCCGGTATCAGCGGCAACGGCACTCCTGAGCAGGTCATGGAGTGGGTCCCGCAGTGCTACGGAGACGCCAAGAAGGTTCAGTTGGGCGCGTTCTGCGTCAGCGAGCCCGACGCCGGCAGTGATGTGTCGTCGTTGCGCACCCGTGCGATCTACGACGAAGCCACCGACGAGTGGGTGCTGAACGGCACCAAGGCCTGGATCACCAACGGTGGTATCGCCGATGTGCACGTCGTGGTCGCCGCGGTCGAGCCCGAGCTGAAGGGCCGTGGTCAGGCCAGCTTCATCGTGCCCCCCGGCACCAAGGGCCTCAGCATGGGCCAGAAGTACAAGAAGCACGGCATTCGTGCATCGCACACCTCCGAGGTCGTGCTCGACGACTGTCGCATTCCCGGCCGTTGCCTGCTCGGTGGCAAGGAGAAGCTCGATGCCAAGCTGGCCCGTGCTCGCGAGCGCGGTCACAGCGGTGAGAAGCAGCCGGCGATGAGCACGTTCGAGGCCACCCGCCCCAGCGTCGGCGCGCAGGCGCTCGGCATCGCCCGCGCCGCCTACGAGTTCGCGCTCGACTACTCGAAGGAGCGCAAGACCTTCGGTAAGCCGATCGTGATGCACCAGGCGATCGCGTTCAAGCTGGCCAACATGGCCACCGAGATCGACGCCTCGCGTCTACTCATCTGGCGTGCCGCCTGGATGGCCCGCAACGGTGGCTTCAAGAACGGCGAAGGCTCGATGAGTAAGTACAAGGCCAGCGAAGTGGCGGTGCGGGTGACCGAGGACGCGATTCAGATTCTCGGCGGCTACGGCTACACCCGCGAGTACCCCGTGGAGCGCTGGCACCGCGACGCCAAGATCCACACGATCTTCGAGGGCACGAGTGAGATCCAGCAGTTGGTCATCGCTCGGGCCATCTCGGGATTGCGCATCGAATAGCAATCTAGCTGGGGTTATTGGCTCGGTTGGCTTCAGACGAGAACGGGTGAGTGGAATCAGGAGCGGACGACTTCGGCGTCAACCCAGACGCCGGAGTGATCAGAGAGCTGCGTTCCGGCAACGACGTTTGACCACCATCCAATATCAGTCATGGTCAAGTCCGGAGTGCACGCGACGTGGTCGATCAGCGCGATGTCGGTGCGATCTCCACTGCTCCAGATGTCGAGGCCTTCAAGGGCACCACACAGCGCATTCCAGAACGTTGGCCGGGGCACTCTCCGGTCCTCTGCAGTCACGATCAGATCGGCGTCGATGCTCTCAAGGTGACGTCGAGCTGCGACATGCCGATGACCCGAAGCCCACTCAAGGTTCCAAGTCGCGAGCCGCATCTGCCGCTCTGGGCGGTTCAGCTGAACCGCACCCACGTCGGGAATTCGGCGCTCCCCGGGGTCTTCCGCGAAACGCGGCGTGCCCTACTTGCCCCGAGCGAGGTAGCTGTCGTTGAAGTCCTCCTCGGCGCGCATGGTGCGTTCGACGTCGCCGCCGACGTAGGCGGCGAGCTTGCCGCCGACCAGCGGAATGGAGCACGTCACGTCACCGGTGATCTCGACCAGGGTGCGGCCCTTCGCTACCGCGAGGAGGTGGAGGGTGCCACCCACCGATACGGGCACTCCCGAGGCAGAGACTTTCCACGTGCCGTGGCGCTCGCCCTTCGCCGTGGCTGGCTGCCACTCGTCGGTCTGCTCGACGGTGTTGAGCGGGTTCAGAAACCGCTTGGCGAACCCCGGCACCTCCATCGGCACTTTGCGTTTCGACGTGATCCGCAGCACCCCCTTGGTCTCCGTGCGGTCTGTGATCGTGACGTCCTTGTGACCGAGCGTCGTGTACTTCTCGGTGAGGACGTCGGCTGTGGTCATGGCCGCGAACACGACTGCGGGCGTCGCGGCGTAGGTGTGAATCGACTTGACCTTCATGCCCTCAGCATGCGCCGGAGCGCCCAGCCCCGCCAGGGACCAACCGCCGTGGGGTGGACGCGAACGGTTCGACCACTGCAGACGTGACGATCCTGCTCACAGGGCACGAGCGAGATTCAACAATTGGTGATCGCCCGTGCAATCAGCGGCCTGCGCATCGAGCGAGGGCGTGGCAGCTCGTGCGAGCACGAGCGCTTCAGAGTTGAGCACTCCGGTATTCGATCGGTGTGTTGGCTGGCTGGTGGTACTTGGTCACTGACGAGGTTCCCATCATCAGCTCTGCGGCGACCGCGGCGAAGAGGCCGGGCACGATGAACGATGGGCGGCCCGTGGTTTCGGCGACGAACATGACGGCTGCCAGGGGAACCCGGTAGCCGGCGCCGAGGAACGCGGCGACGCCGACGACGATGAACATGGTGATGTCGGCGGGGTGGACGGCATTACCGATGATCGCACCGGTCAGCGCGCCACCGACGACCAGCGGGATGAACACGCCGCCGACGCCGCCACCGGCGACAGCGGCTGATGTGGCCAGGCTGCGTAACACGAGGACCGCCAGGAGCAAGGGGACCGAATGACCCGGTGCGGCCGCCCATACCACGACGTTGAAGCCCGACGTGACCATCAGCGACTCGCCGGTCAGGAGGCGCCCGAGCGCGTAGGTGCCGGCGATCGTACTGCCAGCTGCCGCGACGATCAGGATCGGCTGGCGGAAGGTTGCGATGTGTTTGGCGATCCGCAGGAGCTTGGCGAAGGCACGGGCGCCGAGCCCGGCGACGACGCCGATGCCGGCGGCGCCGAGGACATCGCGGATCGTGAAGTCGACACTGCCGGTGATCGGGAAGAGTGCCTCGGTGCCGTTGACTGCGACGAACGCGAGGTAGCCGGTGCCGGCGGCGACGAGCGCCGGTAACAGCATCCGCCGGGCCAGGTCGTCGTGGTAGGGCACCTCCAGCGCGAACACCGCACCGGTGGCGGGCGCTTTGAAGATCGCAGCCACCGCTGCGGCCGCCCCCGACACCATCAGCACCCGCCGATCCGATCCTTGGAACGTCTTGGGAAATTGGCGCTGCAGCCTGTCGCCGAACGTGGCGCCGCTGTACAGCGACGGACCTTCGAGACCCATCGGTGCCCCGGAGCCGAGCGTGGCCACCGTCGCCAGCGTGCGGGCGACGAACGGCCGCCAGCGAAGTTCGTGGTGCGCATCATGGAATGCGTGCAAGTACTCATCCGCGGTGGCTGACGTGGCCTGCGGATCGATTGATCGGCGTAGCAACAACGCCACGAACAAGCCGATGCCGGGGAGGATCGCGATCAGCCATGGGCGCAGTCGCAGAACATGGTCGATCATTCCGTCGACGAGCAACCATTCCATGCCGGCAACGAACAGACCGGTCGCGGCCCCGGTGCAGGCGGCGAGGGTGACGACCTGGTGCGACCTGGTCGCCATGGCCTTCAACTCGTTGCGACGCGCGGACAGTGCCGCACTGACAGTTCTCATTGCCGACCCGCCGCCGGCAACGGCTCGGTCACCGAATCAGCCTCGGAGAACCACGCGTCGTGGGTGGCAGCGGGCATTGCACGCACAGTACATGCAGTTGCCAGCGCTGTCGCTTCGTCGGCGGACAACTGTGTCATCCTGATACGAATGAGCGAGACACATGCAACTGTGCTGGTGCCGCGCGGGCTCTCCGATTGCTACACGGCTCGAACGACGGTGCTGTACACCCTCGTGGTGTTCTTGCTGGATCTTGGGTCTGGCGTAGCCATCGAATACGGGTCAGTGTTCAGCAAGACCACGACCCGAATCCTCAATGGGCTCGACGTGGCGATGGTTGTCGCGTTCATCGCAACGATCGGTGTCGTCATCGTTGCGAGCATCTCTGGACGAGAGCACCTGCGGCACCGT
>CAIXHI010000366.1 GCA_903919215.1 uncultured Acidimicrobiaceae bacterium | reverse complement strand
GTCGACTGCGTCTTTCAGTTCGGGCGAGGCAGTGAACGCTTCGCCCAGGCGGACGCGTGAGGCCGCGTCGCCATACGAGGTGTTGGTGCGCCCGGCCAGCCAGTCGGCCATGTTGCGTGCCCCGGAGCCTTCCCACACGCGCTGGCGGTCGGCTTCGGCAACCACGACAGCGTGTAACGCGCGGACCCGATCGAGGTGCTGTTGCAACCCCAGCGCACCCAACGCCAACGCCTCACGAGACAGCGAGTGCACGTTGGTCATCGCGACTGCTGCTGCTCCGAGTTCGAGGAGTTCGAGAGCGTCGTGCATACTTCTCGTATTATCGAACACCAGTTCGTATCACAACCCCGAACGAAAAGAATTTCGCAGCGGCGAACTTCATGGCCGACGGTGCAGCACCAGTGGCATCGAGGTGGTGCCGAACACCTCGTGCAACAGTGCGGCTGCGACCGTGAGCGTCCAGCCCGTGCGCATGCTGGTGGCGCACAACAGCACCGGCCCATGCGGCACGTCGGCGGCCGGATCGAGCACCAGCGCGCCCTCGATGTGGGCCACCACCGGCGTGCTGGCCGAGTCGGCGGGCGCTGCACCACCCTGCATGGTGAAGCAGTCGACCAGCGGCAGCTTCCCCACCGCAGACAGGTGTTGGGCCAGCAGGCGGTTGGCCTGCATCTCTGCACCGAACGCCGGTGCGGGCACCACGGCGACGGGACGTGCCGGCCACGTGCTGCGCCAGCGACCCAGCGCGGCCACAGCGCCATCGAGCATCTCGGATGGGATGCTGCTCCACGCCGAGCGTTGCAGCGCGGCCACCTCGGCCGACCATCCGGGGTCGTCGGCGAAGGCCACGGCGCGCCCCTCGGCAATGCCGGCGATGGCACCTTTGCGCGACACGCCGCCGGGCCACCGTTTGCGTGGGTCGATGACCAGATCGGCGCCGCGCAGGAACTCGCGTGCAGCGGTGAGGTGCTGCGCGCCTGGCACCGCACCGGGCCCGGGCAGCGCGCCGGTGCACACCGAGCATTTGCCGCACGGTGCCGGGTTTGGGTCGTCGAGTGCGGTCTGTAGGTAGGCCATCAGACAGCCCTCGCCGTGCGCGTAGTGGCGCATGATGTCGGCCTCGGCGCGGCGACTGGCGGCCAGCGCGCGCCACTTGTCGTGATCGTGTGTGTAGGGCGCACCCGTGGCTTCCCAACGGGTGCCGTCCTTGGCCACCACACCGTCGACCGCGAGGATCTTCAACAGCGCCTCCAACCGCCCGCGCCGTGCACCGGTGGCGGACTCGATGTCGAGCAGCCCGAGCGGCCCGGCAGACAGCGCGGTGAGCGCTTTCTCCGCCATCTCGGGGTCGGGTATCGAGGCGGTGGCGAAGTACTCCCAGATCTGCTCATCGTTGGCGGCCGGCAGCAGCACCGCTTCGGCGTGGGCGACGGCGCGGCCAGCACGCCCGACCTGCTGGTAGTAGGCGACCGGTGTGGACGGTGAACCGACATGGATACAGAATCCGAGGTCGGGTTTGTCGTATCCCATACCGAGGGCCGACGTGGCGACCACGGCCTTGACCTCGTTGCGACGCAGCAGGTCTTCGATGCGCACGCGATCGTCGGCCTCCATCTGGCCGGTGTATGCAGGTGTGGAGTAGCCGCAATGGCGCAGGAACGCCGCCAGCCGCTCGGCCTCGGCGACAGTGAGCACGTAGATGATGCCCGAACCCTCGATCGTGGCCAATGCATCGGCGACCCACGCATAACGCTCGATGGCGGACAGTTCGGGCACCACGGACAGACGTAACGACGTACGCGCCAGCGTGCCGCGGAAGGTGACCGTGTTGTCGCCCAGTTGTCGCTCGACATCCGTGGTGACGCGCTGATTGGCCGTGGCAGTGGTGGCGAGCACCGACGCGCTGGGCGTGTTCAGCAGCGCACGTGCCAGGCGCTGGTAGTCGGGCCGGAAGTCGAACCCCCAGTCGCTGATGCAGTGCGCTTCGTCGATGACCACCAAACCCACGCGGCGCATGAGCTCGTCGAGGCGGGCCGCGAAACGCGGATTGCCCAACCGCTCGGGCGACACCAGCAGCACATCGAGCTCGTCGCGGTCGAGCGCGGCGAATACCGGGTTCCACTCATCGAGGTTGGTGCTGTTCACCGTGGCGGCGCGCAAGCCTGCACGCTCGGCGGCTGACACTTGGTCGCGCATCAGCGCCAGCAGGGGCGAGATGACCAACGTGGGCCCGGCACCGGCGGCACGCAACGCCGACGTGGCGGCCCAGTAGACGGCCGACTTGCCCCACCCAGTGGCCTGCACCACCAGCACCCGCGCTGCCGGTTGCACGATGGCCTGCACTGCTGCCACCTGGTCGCCACGCGGGGTGGCCTGCGGGCCGGCCAGGAGGTGCAGCACGGTGGTGAGATGCTGTGTGGCCGCCTCGGCGGAAACCAGGTGGGGTGCGGCGGACATGCGGTCAGCCTGCCACGGGGGTGCGCGAAGGATGCGGGCCGCGCCGATGGTCCTGAGCGACCTCTGCCTACGGAACCCGCAACGTCCGGAGCGGGTCGCGCGTGGCGGCGACGATTGCGGGCCCGAGCGAGCCGCAGGCCGCGGCAAGCACGGCGAGCACTGTGACTGCGGTGGCGAACCATGCGCCTGCTGCATGGAGGCTGGCGACAAGGCGCACACCACCCGCGAGCCCGCCGACGAGCGCCCCGAGCAATGCAGCGATGGTCACCTGGCCCATGACGAGACAAACGAGTTGAATGCGACTGGCACCGAGCGCTCGGCGGCGCCCGAAGTCGCGCTGCCGCGCTGCCGTCCCAGCTGCCACGACCAATGCACACAGCGCGAGTCCGGCGGCCAAGGTGGCGAGTATGGTCGTGCGGCCTGAGTTGGTGAGTTGGTGGTCGATCCGCGCTCGTAGGGACGCGACTTCAGCTGGGATCGTGAGGCGTAGTGCCTGTGGATTCTGCGCTCCGACGAGTGACATTGCGGCGAGTGCCACGGACTGGATCGGGGTGCCGCGACGTACGCGGACTACGAGCGTCCTCACTGGAGTCGTCCAGTGAGGGTCGCGAACCAACACCATTCCCCGCAAGTCCAGCGCTGAGCCGTCGACGGTATAGACGCCGCCGATGGAGACCTGAGTCGTTCCCGTTCCTGTTCCTGTCCCCGTTCCGTTCACGGCTCCTGATGCTCCAGTCAGGCCGAGCTGGTCTGCGCTGACCCTGTCGACGAAGCCGGTTGTGGAGCCGTCATCTGGGGGCAGGTCGACTCCGGCCATGTCGCCGGCCACAATCCGCAGCGGAACAAGAGCGCCACCGGGTATCCGAGCGTTGCGGACGTCACGTACTGCGCTCAGAGCGAGTGCCGATTCCACCGGGCTCATCCGCAGTATCCGGTCGAGCGCTGAGATGTCGATGCCTGCAGTTCCGTCGGCGTCGGTGATTCGCAGAGTGCGCGTACCAGCGGAGTCGAGTACGGCGAGGAGATTTCGCTGCTGGGTGCGCGTCTGTCCGGTCGTCAGCAAGGTTGCGAGCACGATCGCACAGCTCACGAGGGCGATGAGCCCTGAAACGAGCAGTTGCGATCGGGCGACTCGCGCCGACTCGGCCATGAGAGGACCGACAGGTCGGTACCTTCGCACGCCGGGCGCGAGAGCGTCGTTGCCGACCCGATTATGCTGGCGCATCGCTGTCCAGATGCAGCGTGGTTGTAGCGATCGCCGCCATCTCCTGGTCATGTGTGGCAACGACTACACACCCACCAAGTGCGGCAAACTCCCGCAAGGCGGCGATGACCACCATCGAGGTTTCGCGGTCGAGATTGCCCGTGGGCTCGTCGGCCAGCAGAATCCGGGGCTCTGCCAGCAAGGCTCTGCAGAGGGCGACGCGCTGGGCCTGTCCGCCGGAGATCTCGCCGGGCCGACGATTCCAGTCGACGTCCACTTCGAACTGAGTCAGGAGCAGCTCGGCTCGCCCTTTCGCCACGTCGCGTCGTCGCCCTGTGTAGGTGCAACTCTCGACCACGTTGTCGAGGACAGATCGGTGAGTGTCCAGGCAGCTGTCCTGGAACACAAATCCCAACATGGTCGACCGGAGCGCCGAGCGGCACGAATCGCGAAGGTCCGTAGTGTCGAACCCGTCGAGCAGCACGCGCCCAGTCCACGGACGTACCAGCAGACCGATCAGGTAGAGCAGGGTCGACTTGCCGCTGCCTGAGCGGCCCGTGACGATCGCGATGTCACCAGCCGAGAGTGTTGCGTTGAGTCCCTCGATGATGGGTCGGCCGGGTGAATACCCAAAGGTGAGATCGTCGAGCACGATCACGGCATGACGCTCGGAATGATGATCTGGGTGCCCCTGGGTACACCCTCCACGACTGCCAGTCCGTCCACCGTGGCGAGAATCGTGACGGGTAGATGGGTTCCGTCGGTCGTCACGACCACCAAAGCCCCAGCCGGCTCAGTGCGAATTGCGCCGATCGGTACGATCGGACCGCTGATGTTGGGGACTACATCCACGCGAATCCGCAGCGGTGTAGTAGCCGCAGGATCGAGTGCGAGGCACGGTGCCGAACAGACCGGGCCACCGTTGGGCGACTGCAACTGCCATTGGACGTTGGGCTGGTCAGGCTGGTCGACCAGGGCCCCGAGCGCCGCTGGCCAGGTCGTGGTCCCGGCCTCGACGGTAGTGGCCCCGTCGGCCGGCACGAGGGCAGCCTGCTCCCGCGTCAACTCAAACGACATGACTGGCGCTCCGGCGAGCACCTCGAGGATAGGTTCGCCGGGGGCCACATGTGAACCGATGGACACGGCGAGGATCCCCCGGCGCGGCAGACCCTCGATGAACGCCACCTCCCCGGCTTGGACCACTCCGTCTGGTGCTGCACCCAGCGATCGCTGCCAAAGGCGGACAGCGTCCTGTGTCCGGCGATCGAAAACACCGTTGACCTCGAGTGATCCCGGCTCGTGTTTCGCCAACATTGTCTGCAGTTGTGCGACGTCAGGACCTACCGTGCCCTCGGCGAGGTCGCGGAACATCGGTGTCGATCCTTCGACCACGACGACCGGTTGCAGGTCGATGGTCATCACGACGGCACCATCAGCCAGCGCGGACAAGGAGTCCGAGTCGATGGACGTGACGACGCCAACTGAGGTAGCAACGACCGGGACAGCCTTCGGCCAGTCGGCACGACCTACGAACTCGAGCGTCCGGTGTACCGAGCCGACTTCCACCGTGTAGGTGACTGGCACGATCCGTTGCGTCGGGTCGTTCGGGGGTTCTGTGACTGTTCGTCCTGCCCAGAAACCGAGTCCGCCGAGGGACACTCCAGCGCCGGCAATTACCAACGCGCGACCAATGCCTTGCAGCCGACCCATTTACGGCGAGTCCCAGGTCTGGGGGCAGACTCTCAGGAACCGTTCGAGATCCCGATCAGGGACGTACTGGTACGGCGACCACGGCCCGGTGCCGTAGCTGTCTTGGTACGCCTGCAATGTGGGAGGATCGCCGATGGCCAGCCCCTGGGATTTCAAGCAATCTGTAGTCTTCAGCGCCCAACGGTAGAAGCGCTCGATGTCCAGTTGCGATGGTGGGGTGGGCACTCCCAATCCAACTGATTCTCTACATCTCGCCGAGATCTTGGATGTCTGCGCTACGGTCAGCCCGCCGCGGTCACCGGTAATCGAGTTCGTGATTGGGTCATATTGTACGTTCACGCCAGCATCTCGCATGCAGGCTGCCACCCGTACCATCACATCTTCTTCACGTGGCGTCTGGACATCGCTTGTGGTGGCTCCGGACCCGCCGTTGCTGCAGGCGATCGAGGCAATCGCCATGAGAGTCAGCGGCAGAAATCGACTCATCTGACTGCGAATCAAAGCGATTGACACCCAGCGTAGGTGCCGGGATCGTTCAGACTTCCGTTTGTCGACACGAACCAAAAGCCGCCGCCTGTGGTTGTGGAATCGGCATAGGTGACGCGCCACTGCGAACCATTCGAGTAGGCCACATAGCCAGATCGTGGCGGATAGTGTTCAGTAAACCCCGTGGAGTAGGCCCGTGTGATCCCGAGCGGGAGCATCCCGTTGCAGTATTTGGTACCCGACTTGGTCACCGACGCCCACGCGTCGGCCGGTGCGAGGATGGCAGCTGCCACGACTACGGTTGCAGCGAAAGCCGACTTGATGTGCGTGTGTCGCATAGGACACCTCCAAATACATTGGAATTGACGCAAACACTAGCACCACCATCGGTATCTGTCGATGAAGAAATTGGAGCCGGGTGATTCAGTGTAACTCGACCAGTTTCACGGCGCTCAGCCTGCCACGGGGGTGCGCGAAGGATGCGGGGCGCGCCCACATCGACCCGCGCGATCGGCAATGCTGAGGTCATGACGGCACCCGCTCGGCGAATCACACGGCTGATCGGCGTGTACGACGCCGACCACACCCTGCGCGGTGAACTCGCCTACTGGATCGGCGCACGTCTGGGCCGCCGCCATTGCTCGCTGTGCGACATCACCCACAGCTCGGTCCGTGTCCGCCCCGAGTGGAAGGCGCGCCTGGCCGACCTGCCGACGCCGTTCGACACGTACCACCGCGACGACCAACCCGACGCGGTGCGTGCCGCAGCGAACGGTGCCTATCCGATCCTGGTCGCCGAACATGCGGACGGCCACCAGGTGTTGCTCGCTCCGGCAGACCTCGACGCATGTGGCGGCTCGATCGACCGGCTGGTCGAGGCCGTCGAACGCAGCGCGTCCCGCCTCGGCCTCGTCTGGGCGACGCCCGACGCCACCTCCTGATCACGAGCGCCGCTGGGGGACTCCGGCCCTAGGCCGCCGCGCGCGAGCGGCCCACCATGGTGGTGGAGGTGCCCATGAGCGAACCTCTCGCCCCCGTCGTGGTTCTGCGCGGTGTGACCCGCACGTACCGGCGCGCGGGAACCCCGGTGGCCGCGCTTCGCGGTGTCGACCTGGAGGTTGCGGTCGGCGAGCTGGTCGTGCTGATGGGGCCCAGCGGCTGCGGCAAGACGACGTTGTTGCACGTGCTGGGCGGCCTCGACCGAGCAGACAGCGGTGCCGTCACCGTCGCCGGAGTGGATCTGATGGCGGCAGATCAGGGCGACCTCGATCGGCTGCGGCAGCGGCACGTCGGCATCATGTTGCAGTCCGACAACCTGCTGTCGACGGCGACCGCCCGCGATCAGGTCGCCCTGCGGTTGCTGGCACGCGGTATGGGTTGGCGAGCGGCACGCGCCGAGGCCGATCGGCTGCTGGGTCTGGTGGGTCTCGCCGATCGCCTGCACCACCGGCCGGCCAGTCTGTCGGGTGGAGAACAGCAACGAGTCGCATTGGCCCGCGCGTTGGCCGGTGGGCCAGACCTCGTGCTGGCCGACGAACCGACCGGCGAACTCGACAGCGAGACCACCCGCGAGATGGTGGAGTTGATTTCTCGCACCAACCGTGAGTTGGGGTGCACCTTTGTGATCGCGACACACGACCCTCTGCTGGCCGAGGGGGTCGGGCGAGTCGTCCACATGCGCGACGGACAGGTGGTGGCGTGATGCACCGTCGTACCCCTACGGATCACGTCTCGCTCGCCCTGCGGGCGCGTCTGGCGCTGGGCGACCTACGCGCCGAACCGTTGCGAACGCTGTTGGCGGTGGTGGTGCTCACTCCGATGGCAGCGAGTTGGTTCCTGTTGGCCACCATCTCTGGTTC
The DNA here is from genome assembly GCA_903919215.1 of uncultured Acidimicrobiaceae bacterium. Classification (GTDB taxonomy): domain Bacteria; phylum Actinomycetota; class Acidimicrobiia; order Acidimicrobiales; family Ilumatobacteraceae; genus UBA668. The sequence goes on along the minus strand of CAIXHI010000366.1, from coordinate 7,359 downwards.
GCTCGATCGGCTGGGCAAGACGGGCTTCGAACGCAACCTGGTGGTCACCGAGACCGACATCTTCGATCTCTCCAACATTCGTCTCGGTGCAGACGAACTGTCGGTGGCGACGGCGGCGGCGGGCGAAGATGCCGACTCGGTCACGGCGGCGGTGCTGCGCGTGGTGCGCATGGACGATCGGGTGCTGCAACTGCGGGCGGCCGATCCGGCGATCTGGACGTCGGTCCACGATGTCCGACTGCTCGCCGGTCGCCTGCCGGATGCGACCACGGACGAGATCGCGGTGACGTCGGCGGTGACCGTGGCGACGGGTTGGAAGGTGGGTGACCGCGTGCGGGTGTTCGGCACCGAGTTCGCGGTCACCGCCGAACTGCAGGGCTCGGGCAGCAAGGTGGCGGCGCTGTGGTTGCCGCTGGCGCGAGCCGAGACATTGTTCGACCGTCCAGGCGAGTTCCAGATGGTGATCGTCCGGCTGCAGGCTGGTGCGGACGGCGACGCAGTGCGAGCACGGCTGCGTGCGGCGATGCCCGGGTACCTCGTGGTCGACGAATCGGCGATCGACGCCGAGGCCACGCGTGGCGTTCGGTCACTCGGCGAGCTGGCGCTGGTGTTCACCGCGGTGGGCATCCTCGGGCTGGCGGTCGGGTGCGCGAACGCGACGGCACTGACACTCGCCGAGCGCGGCCGGTCCGTCGGGTTGTTGCGCGTGATCGGCTTCGGACCGCGCAGTGTGCGTGGTCTGCTGACGATGCGCGCGATGTTCCTCACGCTCGCATCGCTCGTGGCCGGTCTCGTCGTGGCGTGGCCGTTCATCCATGCCACCGACTCGTTCGTACTGCGCTCGTTCACGATCGCGCCGCGTCTGACGTGGGTGACTGCGCTCGCCGGGTCTGCGCTGTCGCTGACGAGTGCGTGGATCGGATCGGTGCTGGCCGCGCGGCGAGTGCTCGCCACTCCCGCTGGTGCATTGGTCGTCGGCGCAGACATGAGTGCGAGGCGTTGACATGGGCACGATCGCACTCCTCGCCCTTCGCGACATGTGTCGCCGTTGGCGGCTGATGATCGCGCTCGGCGTGATGGTGGCGCTGACCGTGCTGATGGTGACGCTGCTCGACGGCTACGTGCGCAGTGTCGACGTGCGGTTCCGTTCGGCCCAGCCGCGCCTCGTGGTACAGCAGGAGAGCACGGTGGGCGAGTTCGCCGGCAGCCGTATTCCGGCGTCGGTCGGCGACGACCTGCGTGCCGGCGGCGTCGCCGACCCGATCCCCGAAGTGCACGCGGTGACCGGCACATCCGGGAGCGATGCTGTGCTGATCACGGGCGTCGACGTCGATCGGTACGCGAGCCTCGATCCGTATCACCTCGTGTCGGGCCGTCATCTGCGTTTGGGAGAGTCGGGTCGCACGGCGATCATCGGTGCCTCACTGGCCCGGCGCCTCGACCTCGGCACCGGCGACACGATCCGTCTCCGCGGTCGCGACTTCGCCGTCGTCGGTGTGTTCGAGTTGGGGACCTACGTCGACGACGCGGCGATCGTGCCGTTGGCAGATGCGCAGCACCTCTTGGGCTGGGGCGACGAGGTCTCGCTGTACGTCATCCCGGTGGACGGGCCGTACGCGGCGGGTGCCCTGCTGCCGGGCGGGTTGGTGGTCGCGCAACGCGGTGACGTCGCATTGGTCGACGAGTGGGGGCCGCTGATCGCGATGCTCACTGCCTCCGTGCGTCTGCTCGCTCTCGGCGCTGTCGCGGTGATGGCGGTCGCTCTCTGGCGGTTGGCCTGGCTGCACCGCATCGACTTCGGCCTGTTGCGACTGGTTGGCTTCTCGCGTCGCGTGGTGGCGGTGTTCTTGAGCACCCAGGCCGTCATGTTGGTTGCACTATCCACCCTCATCGGCGCGTTGTCGTCGTGGTTGCTTGCGCCGTCCCTGGCGCGCACCACACTCGCCGTCACCACCGGCCCCGAGGTGGACGGCAGCGTGTTGACCCGCTCGTTGCTCTACGGCATGGCCGTCCTCGTGGTGGCCCTGGCCGTACCCCTGATTGCCCTGTCGCGGCGAGGTGTCGGAGACCTCGTACAACGCGACGACTGAACTGCGACCGGCCGGCGATCGCCGACCCGAAAGGAGAGATCATGTCGAACACAACAGCAGGCTGGTACCCGGACCCGAAGGGTCGCGCCCAGCAACGTTGGTACGACGGCACCACGTGGACCGACTTCGTGATGATCGACGGACAGTCCTTCGTCGACGACGGTCTGCCTGCGCCGAATCCGACGCCCGTGCAACCGGCGCCCCCGGTCGCGGCGCTCGGCGTCGCTGCCATCCCCGTGCAGAAGCCGCCACGCGGTGCGAACCAGAAGATCGCGATCGTCGGTGTTGTCGCACTGCTGGCCGGTGGTGTGCTCGGGTACGTCGTGCGCGGTGGCGGCGACAGTGGTGGCGGTGGTGGAAGTGGTGGCACCGCCACCGGCGGGGCGCTGTCCACGCCGCTGCTCGAGGGCTTGGCCAGCCTTGACTCGTACGAGTGGAACATCACCGTCGCGTCGGTCGGGCCCACGGCGGGCGACTACAACGAGATGACCGGCACCGGTGCGTCGGACAGTGCGCAGCAACTGCGCTACATGAAGATGACGAATACGTCTGCCGCGGCCGACGATTCCGACGGGCCGAGCACCAGCACCACCGAGTCCTGGCGTGCCGCCGAGTCGTCGTGCTCATTCGACGGCGAGTCGTACTCGCAGACCGCGACGAACCCGTTTGAGTCCGACATCGGCACTGTGCTCTCGGGCGTGTTCGACATCGTGATCCCCAAGGGCAACGCCACGAAGGTCGGTACAGAGAAGGTCGCTGGCGTCAACGCCGACCACTACACGTTCACCATCAAGGGTCTGGGCGGCGGTTCAGGCGCCCAGGTGGAGGCGAACACGGGTGAGGTGTGGGTGGCCCAGGACGGTGGGTACGTACTGCGCTACACCGTGACCGCGAAGATGGTCGATGCTGCACAGGGCGGCAAGCAGTACTCGCTGACCATGACATTGGAGATGACCAGCGTCAACCAACCGGTGAGCATCGTGATGCCCGCTGGCTGTGCCAACGCCCCGGTCACTACTGGCTGACGGTCTCACATACAGCGTTGGCAGCGTTGACCGCGACGTGGACGCGATCGCCCACCGTGAGGTGATCCGCAGCGCCCTGGCCGACATCGACGCTGACCAGTCGATCGAGTACGTCGAGGCGCACGCCGACCAAGGTGCTGGCACCTTGGAACGTCACGTTCGCCACGCTGCCGACCAGGCCGGTCTCGGCCAACGTGAGGTCTTCGGGTCGCACCAGCAAGGTGACAGCGGCGCCGGTGGCACCGGTTGCGTGTGGCGCTCCGAGGCGAACGTCGAGCACCGACACCTCGCCGGGGCCGCTGAGGGTTCCCGACAGCTCGTTCATCGATCCGACGAAGCGAGCCACGAACGCTGTCGTCGGCGTCCGGTAGACCTCGGTGGGTGTGCCCAGTTGTTCAAGGCGACCCTGCGACATGACGCAGATGCGGTCGCTGATCGCGAGCGCCTCTTCCTGATCGTGGGTGACGAACAACGTGGTGATGCCCACCTCGGTCTGGATGCGGCGGATCTCGTCGCGCAGCGTCGTGCGTACCTTGGCGTCCAAGGCGCTGAGGGGTTCGTCGAGCAGCAACACGCGGGGCTGCACGGCGAGCGCCCGGGCCAGGGCCACACGCTGCTGCTGACCGCCCGAGAGTTGGTGCGGGTAACGCCGGGCGAACGCAGTGAGTTCGACGAGTTCCAGCATCTCGCCGACACGCCGTTGCCGATCGGTCTTGGACATACGCCGTGTGCGCAGACCGAAGTCGATGTTGTCGGTGACGGTGAGGTTCGGGAACAGGCTGTAGCTCTGGAACACCATGCCCATGTTGCGTTTGTGGGCCGGGGTGCGGCTGATGTCGGCGTTGGCCACATGCACCGCGCCGGAGTCGGCGAACTCGAACCCGGCAGCGATGCGCAGGGCCGTCGTCTTGCCACACCCAGAGGGCCCCAACAGCGAGATCAGTTCACCCTGGCGGACATTGAGATCGAGTCCTTCGAGGGCCACGGTGGGGCCGAAGGTCTTGCGCACGGAGATGAAGTCGAGAGTCGTCATGTGGGCTTCCTGGACAGTCGAGAGATCAGGCTGCGTTCACGCTTCTTGGTGACGAGGCTGAGGATGGCGAACAACAACACCGTCACGAGCAGCGCCAACAGGTTCAAGCCGTAACCGGCTTGTGGTTCGCGACCGGTGAACGTGCGCTGGAAACGGGGGAGCGTCTCTTTCAACAACGTGTTGGCGATGGTGTACTCACCCATCACCACTGCGGCCGTGAGGAACGACGCGGAGACGATGGCGGCTCGCAGGTTGGGCACGATCACGCGGCCGAGGGTCTCGATCCAGCCCGCACCAAGGCTGCGTGATGCATCGACCAGTGTCGTCAGGTCGATCGCGCGGAGACCGGCGTCGATGGAGCGATACGTGAACGGCAACGCGAGCACCACATAGAACGGGATCAGCGCGTAATCCGAGTCGAGGAACCAGCGAGCGTGCGGCTTCACCACGACGATGCCCGCCACGAGCGCGATGGCCGGGATCATGTACGGCAGCACGGTGAGGAACTCGATCAACGCGCGTGCCTTGGGGATGCGCATGTGCACCCAGATGGCGGTGGGCAGCAGCAGACCGAGCGTCAGCAACACCGTGCCGCCAGCGAGCTCCAGGCTCAGCTTCAGAGCCGGCCAGAACGCCGGGTCGTCGAACGCTTTGGTGAGGCCGGAGATGGACCACTTGTCGAACAGCGTGCTCCACCCGAGCAGGATGGTGGGCACGTTCTGCAGGGCGAAGCGGGCCAGCGTGAGGAGCGGCGCGAGGAAGAACAGACCGCTGATCACCAGCACGATGGTGGGTACCACGCGCCCGAAGCGCGGCTTGTATGCACTCACGATTGCCACCGTTCGGCGCGCTTGCGGGCGACCCAGTAGAGGCTCATCGAGATGACCATGATGATGATCATCCATGCGGCCAGCGCGTAGCCGACGGCGTCCTCGCCGACGTTCACGTCGCCACCGAGGAAGAAGCCGATACGCAGAGGCACGATCTTGGAGTTCTGTGTCAGCACTGCGGCCGTGGCGTAGGCGCTGAACGAGTTGGCGAACAGCAGCAGGAAGCCGCCGAGCAGCGACGGGGTCAGCACCGGCAGTCCGACGCGCCGCCAGTAGGTCCAGGTGGTGCCGCCGAGGTTGGAGCACGCCTCGCGCCACGACTGCTTGAGACCGTCGATCGCGGGCAAAGTGATCAGCACCATCAGCGGGATGTTGAAGTACGAGTAGACCGTGATCAGGCCGGGGATCTCACCGAGGCCGAAGTTGCCCGAGTAGAGGTCCCAACCGGCGGCCTTGAGGATTTTGGTGAGCACACCCTGTTTGCCCAACAGGCTGAGGAACGCGAAGGCGAGCGGAAGGCCACCCATGTTCGCAGCGACGCCGCTGAACGAGGTGACCAGGCTGCGCAGCCAACGGGGGCGAGTGGCCGATGCCGCCGCGTAGGCGAGCAGCGTGCCGAACACGACACCGACCGCAGCAGCACCAGCGGAGAACGAGACGGAGAACTTGAAGGCGTCGAGGTTCTGACCGCGGAACGCCTGCTTCATCGCCGCGAGCGAGAAGCTGCCGTCCTTGTTGCGTGTTGCGTCGTAGAAGACGCTGATCGCGGGGACGACGAGGAAGAGGAACAGGAACGCGAAGAAGGGCAGCAGCCCCAGCCACGCCCAACTCCGGCGCGCGGAGGGGGCCGCACCAGCGGTGCGCCCCCCTCCATTCGCGGTGACAGTGATGTCGGTCATGCCTGAGATCAGGCGTCGGCGACCATCGGGCCCCAGTTGTCGGCCAGGACAGTCTTGGCGGCCGCAATCTGGGCGGGGGTGAGGAAGCTCACCTGGGTGAGCAGCTCGTCCGGGGGAAGGTTCGACTTCATGTCGGAGGTGACGATGCCGGCCTTCACCAGCGCATCGATGCGGGCCGGCACAGCGCCACCCTCGAGGTAGCCAAGGGCACCCTCGTTGGAGAAGATGTGCTCTTGCCACAGCTTCGAGCAGGCCTGGTGCGGGGAGTCCTTGATGACGCCCTGGCCGTAGAAGCCGCCGTAGATGCCGTCGCTCGGGAAGTTGACTTCGACCGTCAGGCCAGCTGCTTCGAGCTGGCTCTTCAGACCGGGAACGTTGTAGCTCCAGTCGATCGCGATCGGGGTCTCGCCCGAAAGGACGGTCTCCTTGGTGACGTCAGTGCCGCCCAGGTTGCCGGACTTCTTGAGGTCGGCGAAGAACTGGATGCCGGGCAGGATGTCGTCGGCGCTGCCACCGTTGGCCAGCGAGGCAGCCATGACAGCAGCGAACGCTGCGCCGGCTTCACGCGGGTCGCCGTTGAGAGCGACGAGGCCCTTGTACTCCGGCTTGGTGAGGTCGGCGAACGTCTTCGGGGCGTTCTTCACGATCGTGGTGTTCGTGGCGATGGCCATGATGCCGTAGTAGGCAGCGGTCCAGTTGTTGGCCGCGTCCTTCAGACCGGCGGGGATCTCGGCGTCGCTGCTGAGCACGTAGGGAACGAACAGACCCTTGTCGACCATCTCCTGGGCGATCGCCGGGCTGACGTCGACGTTGTCGGGCATGTCGGCCTGACCGGACAGGGTCTCGACCGCGTTCATCTCGTCCTTCGACGAGGCGTCGGGGTTGGCCACGGGGTTCTCGACGCCCGGGTACTTGTCGCGGAACGTCTGGAGGATGCCCTTGTAGTTGGCCCACTCGTCGGGGAGGGCAATCAGGTTGACCTTGGCGCCGTTGGCCTTGCACTCTTCGTAGAGGGCGGCCAGCGGATCGGCAGCCGCGGCGGTCGTGGTGGCGGCATCGGTGCCACCGGTGGGAGCTGCAGTGGTGGTGCTCGACGACGTCTTGTCGTCACTGCAGGCCGCCACCATGAGGCCACCGATGATCAACGACGCTGCCAGTTTGTGGCTCACGCGTGAACGCATATTGTTGTTCTCCGTTTGGTATCAGTCTGGGGGGGGGATCCCGGGCGCGATAGTACGACTATTCAGAGGACGGTCGGACACGTCGTGCTGAACGGCGCCTGAACTCTCGGGGCGAACAGCGCGACGGCCTGTATGCGCGGGCCTGTGCAGGCGCCCGGCAAGGTGCGTGCGAGTGTTGGGAAACAGGGCTGCGTGGCAGGCTGTGACCATGACGCAGCCCCGTATGCCGGTCGCCTACATCAGCCACGGCGGTGGCCCGTGCTTCTTCATGGACTGGGATCCGCCGCACGAGTGGGACGGG
>CAIXHI010000365.1 GCA_903919215.1 uncultured Acidimicrobiaceae bacterium | reverse complement strand
CGTTCATCCTGCTCGCGTTGAAGCGCTACTACGACGTGTTCGAGACGCAGACACCATCGTTCGTTGCCCGCGTGTGGCTGGGCGCACGGTTCGCCGGTGAGCACACGTTCGAGGGTCGCCAGACCGACCGGGTGAACCTCAGCATCCCGATGTCCGACGTGGTCGCTGCTGGCGATACGAACCTCGTGGTATCCAAGACCGGGGCCGGGCGCCTGTACTACCGCATCGGCCTGACGTACGCGCCCACCGACCTCACGCTGTCGCCGCTCGACCGTGGCTTCACCGTCACCCGCACCTACGAAGCGGTGGACGACCCGAAGGATGTCACTCAGGATGCGAACGGAACGTGGCGCATCAAGGCCGGAGCTCGCGTGCGCGTGAGGTTGTCGATGGTGGCCGAGAGTCAGCGCACACACGTCGCACTCATCGACCCGCTGCCCGCCGGCCTGGAGAGCCTCAACCCCGCGCTGGCGGTCACCCAGTCGGTGCCGTCCAACTCACCGGTGAGCACCGAGGACATGTACTGGTGGTGGGGGCAGTGGTACCAGCACGAGCAACTGCGCAGTGACCGCACCGAGGCGTTCACCACGTTGCTGCCCGCTGGCGTCTACTCGTACGAGTACGTCGCTCGCGCCACCACGCTCGGCACGTTCGTGGTGCCGCCCACCCGCGCCGAGGAGATGTACGCCCCCGAAACCTTCGGCCGCTCCGGCACCGACAAGGTGGTCATCGGCTGACGCTCGCCCCCTGCACGGGTAGTTTGGCCCACGTGAATTGGGATCAACTCGTGCAGGGGGTGGAGCTGCCGTTCCACCCCGACCTCAAGGTGCCCGCGCTCAGCGAGGTGCGCCTGGCGCTGCCCGACCCCGAGCCGATCGCCGACGTCGAAGCCGCTGCCCGGGCCGATGTGATCGCCCGCCTTGCCGCGCACGTGACGCCGGGGATGACGGTCGCCGTCGGCGGTGGCAGCCGCGGCCTCACCAACCGCGTCGCCCTGTTGCGCGGCGCGGTCGCCGGCCTGCGCGCCCTCGGCGCCGAGCCGTTCGTGGTGCCAGCGATGGGCAGCCACGGCGGGGCGAAAGCCGAGGGGCAACTGGCGATGCTGGAGAGCCTGGGCATCACCGAGGAGTCCGTGGGCGCCGAAATCCGGGCGACGATGGAGACCGTTGAGGTCGCGCGTACACCGGACGGTATGCCGCTGTACCTCGACCGTCACGCGGCCGGCGCAGATCGCATCTTCCCCGTCAACCGCGTCAAGCCGCACACATGCTTCAAGGGTCCCATCGAGAGCGGTGTCACCAAGATGGCGGTGGTCGGTTTCGGCAAGCAGCCGGGTGCCGCGCAGATCCATGCCTGCGGCCCGATCGAGATGCGCAATCGCATCCTCAACGGCATCGCTGCACTGAAGGCGAGCGGCCGCATCCTCGGCGGGCTCGCATCCATCGAGGCTGCCAGCGGTGAGGTCGTGAAGGTGATGGCGCTCACCGGTGACGAGGTCGGCGCACAGCCGGAGATCGAGCTCACCGACTACGCGCGGCACCTCGTACCGGCGCTGCCGTTCCCGCAGATCGACGTGCTGATCATCGACAAGGGTGGCAAGGACATCAGCGGTACGACGATGGATCCCAACGTCACCGGCCGCTTCTGGGTGCACGGTCTGGCCGATCTCGCCGAACCCGACGTCAGTACCATCGTGTTGCTCGACATCACGCCCATCTCTGCCGGCAACGTGCTGGGTATCGGCTTCGCCGACTTCATCCCGTCCTCGATCGCCACGCAGATCGATTGGCAGAAGACCTATGTCAACTGCTTTACCGCCGGTATCGCCGGTGTGCGCCGAGCGCGCATGCCGATGGTGCTGCCCAGCGAGGACGACTGCATCAAGGCCGCGCTATCGATGTGCGGTCGTGCGTTCGATCAACCCAAACGGGTGGTGCGTATCGAGAGCACATTGCACCTCACGCGCTGCTGGGTCAGCGACGCGCTGTTGGGCGAGCTGCCACCGGGTGCCGAGATCGTCGGGTGAGCACGCTCGTTGCCGCACTGCGGTCGGTGGTCGGTGATCACCATGTGCTGACCGATGCCGATGTGCGAGCGACGTACGAGACCGACTGGCTGCGCCAGTGGACCGGCACCACCCCATGCGTCGTGCGCCCCGGCACGGCCGACGAGGTGGCTGGTGTGCTGCGAGTCTGCGCCGCCGAGGGTGTGGCCGTGGTGCCCCAGGGTGGGAACACCGGCCTGGTGGGCGGCAGTGTGCCGCGCGGTGGTGCGGTGCTGCTGTCGATGCAGCGCTTCACCGAGTTGGGCGAGGTGGACGCACGCGCGATGCAGGTGACCGCTGGCGCCGGAGTGACGATCGAGCAGTTGCAGCGGCACGCGCGTGCGGCCGAACTCGACTTCGCCGTCGACTGGGGCGCACGGGCCACCGCCACGGTCGGCGGTGCGGTGAACACGAACGCGGGCGGATCGCGGGTGGTGCGTTTCGGCACGATGCGTGCGCAGGTGATGGGACTGCAGGCAGTACTCGCCGACGGTTCGATCATCACCCAGCTGGGCGGTCTGCCGAAGGAGACCGCCGGGCCCTCCATCACCAACCTGCTCGTCGGCAGCGAGGGCACGCTGGCGATCGTGACTGCGGCTCGGTTGCAGTTGGTGCCGTGGTATCGCCACACGGCCGCCGCACTGGTGGCGTGTGATTCATTGGTGCATGCCGTCGGCCTGCTGCCCAAGGTGCGGCAACTGCCCAGCCTGGACGCCGTGGAGGTGCTGCTGCCCGAGGCG
>CAIXHI010000364.1 GCA_903919215.1 uncultured Acidimicrobiaceae bacterium | reverse complement strand
GGGAAGGATCAGTCCCGGAAACCGGAACTGATCCTTCCCAGACAGCCGGGTGGGAAGATTCCTTCCCAGAAGCCGATGCGCGGGGCGAGTGGCGTCAGATCAGGCCGAGCTCACGGACGGCGTCGCGCTCTTCGCCCAACTCGGCGGTGGAGGCGTCGATCTTGCCGCGGCTGAACTCGTTGATGTCGAGGCCCTGCACGATCGAGTACTTGCCGTCCTTGCACACGCACGGGAACGACGACACGAGGCCCTCGGGCACGCCGTAGCTGCCATCGCTGACGACGGCCATGCTCACCCAGTCGCCCTCGGGCGTACCGAGCGACCACGAGCGGATGTGATCGACCGCGGCGTTGGCGGCCGAGGCGGCCGACGAGGCGCCACGGGCCTCGATGATCGCGGCGCCGCGCTTGGCGACGGTGGGCAGGTAGGTGTCGGCGTACCACGCGTGGTCGTTGACCGCGTCGTAGGCGTTCTTGCCGCCCACCTTGGCGTGGTACAGGTCGGCGAACTGGGTGACCGAGTGGTTGCCCCAGATGGTCATGTTGGTGACGTCGTTGACCGTGGTGCCGGTGCGCTGCGCGAGCTGCGAGATGGCACGGTTGTGGTCGAGGCGGGTCATCGCCGTAAAGCGGCCCGGATCGAGGTCGGGGGCATTCTGCTGCGCAATGAGGGCGTTGGTGTTGGCCGGGTTGCCGACGACGAGGATCTTGATGTCCTTCTTCGCGCTGGCGCTGAGCGCCTTGCCCTGCGGCTTGAAGATGCCACCGTTGGCGGTGAGCAGGTCGGCACGCTCCATACCGGCCTTGCGTGGCATCGCGCCCACGAGCAGGGCCACATCGGCATCACCGAACGCCACGTTGGCGTCGTCGGTGCACACCACGCCGGCGAGCAGCGGGAACGCGCAGTCGTCGAGTTCCATCTTCACGCCACCGAGTGCGCCGAGGGCCGGCGTGACCTCGAGCAGCTGCAGGATGACGGGGGTGTCGGGGCCGAGCATGGAGCCCGAGGCGATACGGAACAGGAGGCTGTAGCCGATCTGGCCGGCAGCGCCGGTGACAGCAACACGTACGGGAGTAGTCATGGCGACCAGCGTAGGTCGCGCACGTCGCCCGCGGGAAGCCCGTCACACCGTGGGTAGACCGAGTGCCTTCAGGATCACGTTCGTGTAGAAGATCTTGGTGGCGTCGCCCTTGCCACACGTGAGGTGCATCCCGTCCGAGCACAGCTTCGTACCGGCGGACTCCGTGTCCCAGTCGATGAGCTTCACCGCCGGGTATTTCAGCGGGATTGCGCGGATGACTGCGTTGTTGCCGGCGACCCACGCGGCATCGCCATGCACGGTCATGAACCACACCTGACCTGCGTCGGCGGGCACCTCGGCCATGATCGCATCGATCTGCGCCTGGCTGATCTGTGCGTTGTGACCGACCTGGATCACGATCTGAGTGCCCGTGCCGATGACGCCCTCGTTGCGGCGGTTCTTGACCGAGTTCTTCACACCCTCGGGGCCGAGGCCCTCCTTGGCGAACGTGGAGATGCCGCCGGTCTCCATGTAGACGTACGCGCCCTCCATCACCGACTCGCCGATGGCCACGTACTGCTTCGGCGGCAGCTTGATCGTGGTCGTCGTGGTGTCACCCGGCAGCGTCGTGTCGCTGGGGCCATCGGTGGTGACCGGATCGGTGGTCTCGTTCACCAACGAGCAACGCACCGAGCCCACGCAGTGCGGGTCGGCCGACACCAGGCTGTACACCGCGGTGCCCAGCAGTGCCACAACGCTGAACGAGGCCAGGACCTGCGCGCCGCTACGGGTGAGCGACCGCCGCATCTGACGGAACTGCCCCGTGCGAATCGGGGTCTCGATGAAGCGGTAGCTGATCTCCGTGAGCGGCAGAGCGATGAGCATTGCGGCGATCACCTGTGCCACCGACATCTGCACGCTCGCCTGCTTGCGGATGATCTGGTAGATCGGCCAGTGGTACAGGTACAGGCCGTAGCTGCGAGTGCCGATCCAGCGGAACAATGGGTTGCCCAGTAACTGCCCGGTCACCGCCAACTGGTGCGTGGCCGCGGCCACCAACAGCAGCGTCGCGACTCCGGTGATCAGGAACCCGCCGCGGAACAGCCACGGGTTGTAGATCGACCCCGACGCCTTCGACAGGTACATCGTGCCCATGAGGTACACGAGCAGCACGAGCCCACCGAGCGCCAGCAGGTCGAGGAAACGGCCCTTCTGGCGCAGCGGTCCACGGATGACCGCCATTGGCCGCCACAGCATCGCGAACCCCGCGCCCAGCATCAGCCCACCGGCCCGTGAGAACGAGCCGAGGTACAGCATGTCGTTGACATTGATGTACTTGCCACCCACCGACCAGCAGCCGGCGTGGAACTCAGCGTTGCAGGACAGCGCCACCGGGCCGCTCTGAAACAGCGCGGCAACGACGAGGGCGATGGCCACGCTGACGAGCAACAACTTGGCGCCGATCGAAGGCAACCGACCCCGTGAACGGCGCAGCAGGAACACCATCACCAACGGCCACAACAGGTAGAACTGCTCCTCCACCGCCAGCGACCACAGGTGACGCAGCGGCACGAAGGCCTCGCTGCTGCCGTAGCCCTGGCCGACGATGATCTGGTACCAGTTGCTGACGTAGAAGATGCCGCCCATGAAGTCGCCACGGGTCTCTTCACGGGCGATCGAGTAGAACGCGGCGATGTACACCGCCACCAGCGCCAGCAACACATAGAGCGCCGGCAGCAACCGCCGGAAACGACGGGTCCAGAACTGAGCGAGATCGACCCGCCCGGTGCGTTCCTGCTCGCCGATGAGCAGCAGCGTGATCAGGTAGCCGGAGATGACGAAGAACACCTCGACGCCGAGGTAGCCACCCGGCAACCAGTCGTGATTGGCGTGATAGATCATCACGCCGACGACCGCGATCGCCCGCAGCCCGTCGAGGCCGGGCAGGTACGGCACGCGGCTGAGCGTCGCCGCGGTCGTGCCCTGAGGCATTCGGGAAGGGCGCGCCGACATTGGGTCAACAGTATGGTGCCCCGAGGGGCCGCTTGCGAGGCGCTCGCGCCCCTCGCCACGCTGCGTCAGAGCAGAAGGGCCTTGACCTCGGTGAACTCCTCGAGGCCGAACGTACCCGCTTCACGGCCGAGGCCACTCTGCTTGTAGCCACCGAACGGCGCCATGATGTTGAACGGGCCACCGTTCACTTCCACCTGGCCCGCACGAATCTGACGGGCGACTGCCTTGGCGTGATCGGGCTCGCCCCACACACCACCGGCCAGGCCGTACACCGTGTCGTTGGCGATCTCGATCGCCTCGGCCTCGGTGTCGTACGGCATGATCGACAGCACCGGCCCGAAGATCTCCTCGCGGGCGATCGTCATCGTGCGGTCCACGTTGCTGAACACCGTGGGCGAGACGAAGAAACCCTTGTCGAGACCCTCGGGGCTCGCCGCGCCACCCGTGACCAGGGTGGCGCCCTCTTCGATGCCCTTGTTGATGAAGCCGCGCACACGCTCGCGCTGGGCAGCCGACACGAGCGGCCCGAGGCGGGTGGTCTTCTCGAACGGGTTGCCGGGGGTGAAGGTCTCCGCCGCCTCACCGGCGATCTTCGCCGCCTCGGCAAGACGCTCGCGGGGAACCAGCATGCGGGTGAGCGCCGTGCAGGTCTGGCCGGAGTTCAGCAAGCACTTGGCCACACCGTCCTTCACGGCCTTCTCGAAGTCGGCGTCGGCCAAGATCACGTTGGCGCTCTTGCCACCGAGTTCCAGCGACACCTTCTTCACGGTCTGGCTGGCGACCTCAGCCACCCGCTTACCGGCGCGAGTGCTGCCGGTGAAACTGACCATGTCGACATCGGGGTGCGAGGCGATGGCTTCGCCCACGACCGGGCCAACGCCGGTGACGAGGTTGAACACACCGGCCGGCAGACCAGCGGCCTCGATCACATCGGCGAGGATGAACGCGTTGATCGGGGCGACCTCGCTGGGCTTCACGACGACGGTGTTGCCAGCCGCGAGGGCGGGAGCAACCTTCAGCGCGATCTGGTGCAGCGGGTAGTTCCAGGGCGTGATGCAGCCGACGACGCCGATGGCCTCGCGCACGATGAGCGCGTTGCCCACTGTCTGCTCGAACTCGTAGGAGGCCAGCAGCCCGGCGGCGATGCCGAAGTTGGCCTTCGGCAGACCGGCCTGGATGATGTTGCTGAGGAAGATCGGCATGCCGACCTCACGGGCGATGGTGTCGGCCAGTTCGTCGGTGCGAGCGTCGAGACCGGCCTGGATCTTCATCAGGTACTCGGCACGGGCTTCCTTCGGCAGGGCGCTCCACGCCGGGAACGCGGCCTTCGCCGCGGCCACAGCCTTGTCGACGTCGGCAGCACTGCCGTCGGGGATGGTGGCGATGATCTCTTCGGTCGTGGAGTCGGTGACCGAGAGCGTGTCGGTGCCGGTGGAGGCAATCCATTGACCGTTGATGAAGATGTTTTCGTACGCGCGCATGGCCCAGAGGCTACGTCGCGCGGACAGCGGCGCGTACTAGCGGACGCCCCCTTCCCTCCCCCGGCATCCCTGGCATCCCTGTCTGTGTCGCGGCCTCGTGCATCAGAGATGGCGGTCAGACCCGCGACACAGAGCCGGGAACCGGGGGCCGAGAGGCCGGGCCGGTCGCCGGCGGGTCTGTCTGTGTCGCGGCCTCGTGCATCAGAGATGGCGGTCAGACCCGCGACACAGAGCCGGGAACCGGGGGCCGAGGGGCTGGGCTGGAGGGTCGCCGGGGCGGGCCTGGGCGCGGGCCTGGGCGGGCCTACGCGCGGAGGTTGAGGTTGGCGAAGATCTGGCGCGTCGCCCAACTGCGGTTGAGCGTGTAGAAGTGCAGACCCGGAGCGCCGGCTTCGAGCAGGCGGGCGCACAACTCGGTGGCCAGTTCAACGCCGATCCGTTCACCTTCGTCGAGGTCGTCACCGGCTTTCGACATCGCCTTCTGCACCCACTCCGGTACTTCGGCGCCGCTCATGTGCGCCATGCGAGTCACCTGGCCGAGGTTGCTGATGGGCATGATGCCCGGCACGACCGGCTTGGTGGTGCCCAGGTCGGCAAGCTCGTCGACCATCTGCCGGTAGTGCTCGACGTCGAAGAAGAACTGCGTGATCGCGAAGTCGGCCCGCTGCAACTTGTCCGCCAGGTGCCGCCGGTCGGTGTCGCGGTCGGGCGAGCGCGGGTGCAGCTCCGGGTGCGCTGCCACGCCGACGGAGAACCCGCCAAACTCGCGGATGTCGTCCACGAGCTCGCCGCTGAAGCGATAGTCGCTGGGCACCGGATCGGCTCCATGAGCCGGTGGGTCGCCGCCCAGGGCGAGGATGTTCTCGACGTTCTCGGCCCGGTAGTCCATCAGAATGTCGCGGATGTCGGCGCGGGTGTGGCCCTGACACGTGAGGTGCGCCATCGGGGCGATGGCGGTCTGTCGGCGTACCCAGCTCACCAGGTCGGCGGTCTTGGTGCGCGTGCTGCCACCAGCCCCGTAGGTGACGCTGACGAAGTCGGGCTGGAGGTCTTCCAGTTCGGAGATCGTGCGCCCGAGGCTGAGCCAGCCAGCTTCGTGCTTGGGCGGGAAGAACTCAAAGGAACAGGTGCGCCCGCCGGCGAGAAGATCGGAGATGCGTGCCACTCCATACAGCTTGGCGCGGCTCAGCCCTCAACGCGTGTCAGTCTGTACGAAAACCAAGGGGGGCTCATGGCTGAGGCCGACGTTCAGAACGGCACATCGGACGGCGACAGCGGGGCGACCGCCGCTTCGCAGAAGCCTTTGGGGGCGCGACTGCTTGACTGGTTGGGCCCAGATTCGATGGAGCGCCCGACACCCAACCTGCGCGACACGTTCGCCGGAATCGGCGGCGCCGTGCTGGCCGTCGGCGTGCTGATCCTCGCTGCGGGCGACGACCCCAGCCGCGGCACGCTCATCGGCGTCGGCATCGCGCTGGCGGTCGCTGCGTGGGCGCTGCGAATGTTCGTGAAAGTGCCGGCGCTGCAAGCGCTCGCTGTCGGCCTGTTCGTCGTCGGCGGGACGGTGTTCAGCATCGCCGCCACGGCCGACAGCGGGAACAGCACCCTGGGTACTGGCCTGGTGATGGTCGCCGTGTTCGGCGGGGCGTGGGCGTTGCCCGGACTGCGCCACCGCAATCTGCTGCTCGGTATCGCGGCGCTGTCATTGGTGTTCGCGCTGGGCACGCTCAGCAACCGCGACACCGGCCACTACGACCGCTGCATGCAGTACATGAACGAGGGCGACTTCGACAGCTTCGACGCCCAATGTCAGGACCTCAATATGGGGAGCTCGAACTCGTTGCTCCCCACGGAGATCACGGACGACATCGGCGATGAGGGGCTGATCTACCTCGCCGGTGCGGTCGCCCTGTTCGGCGCCACGTGGTGGCTCGACCGGCGCGGGCGCAAGGGTCCGGCGACGGCACTCGTCGCCGCCGGCCTCGCCTCCTCGTTGGCCGGCACCGTGCTGAAGGTGGCCGATTTCGGCGGAACCACCGGCCCACTGTTCGTGGCACTCGTCGGCGTCGTCGTGTGCATCGTCGGTTCCCACGGGGCACGCCGCGCAACCACGTGGTGGGGTGCGCTGCTTGCTGCGGGCGGCCTGATCGCGTTCATCGCGGCGGAGATGAAGCCGGAGTCGCGCCCTAGCACCGGCGCTGTGGCCATCATCGCCGCGTTGATTCTGGTGGGTGCCGCACTGGTGGCGTCGGCGGTACAGGACAACGCGAAGCGAGTGCAGGCGGCGACCGCCGCGGCCGACGACACTCCGCCCCAATCTGCGTAGACCGAAGCGCCTCTGTGGCGCTGCTCAGTGACGGAAGTGTCGCTCGCCGGTGAACACCATGGCGATGCCGTGTTCATCGGCGGCGGCGATCACCTCCGCATCACGCACGCTGCCACCGGGCTGGATCACAGCCGTGATCCCCGCCGCAGCAGCGGCATCGAGGCCGTCGCGGAACGGGAAGAATGCGTCGCTCGCGCATACCCCGCCCACGGCCCGACCGGCCGAGCGGTCGGCGGCGATGCGCGCGCTGTCGAGACGGTTCTGCTGACCGGCGCCGATGCCGAACGCCTGACCATCCTTGGCGTAGACGATCGCGTTGCTGCTGACCACCGCACACACCTGCCACGCGAACTCGAGGTCGCCCCACTGCTCGGGAGTTGGCTGCTCGGCTGAGACCACCTGCCAGTTCGAACGGCTGGGCGACACCGAGTCGACCTGCTGCACCAGCAGACCACCGTCGATGGAGCGGATGTCGAGCGCTGCACCCTTGGGTGTACCGGCCGACATCACGCGCAGGTTGCCTTTCTTGGCGAACACGTCGAGCGCCTCGGGCGCGTACGACGGGGCGACGACAACCTCCGTGAACACCGGCGCGAGCGCCTCAGCCAGCGCGACCGGCACAGGCCGGTTGAGCGCCACGATGCCACCGAACGCGCTGACCGGATCGCACGCATTGGCCAGCACATAGGCCTCTTCGATCGTGTCGGCCACAGCCACACCGCACGGGTTCGCATGCTTCACGATCACGCACGCCGGGCGACCGAAGCGCTGCACCAACTTCCACGCAGCCTCTGTGTCGTACAGGTTGAG
>CAIXHI010000363.1 GCA_903919215.1 uncultured Acidimicrobiaceae bacterium | reverse complement strand
GTGCACGATGGTGAGTCGCTTCGTGCTGCGGGTGAGTGCGACGTAGAGCGCCCGCAGACCCTGCTGTTCGCCGGCCACGATGGCGGCCGGCTCGACGACGATGACACCGTCGAGTTCCAGACCCTTGACCACGCTGACCGGCACGACGGTGATGCCCATCTCGAGACCCGAACGGGTGGCCTTGCCGTGCTCGATACCCGCCGCGGCGAGCGCACCCGAGACATCATCGAACATCACATCGGGGACCACCACGGCGATGTTGCCGTCGCCCACGTCGGCATCGAGTTCCTTGGTCGCAGCGACGACAGCCGCCAACAGATCGTCGCGCACGACCCGCACGAACTCAGGGGCCTCGTCGCCGGAACGAACGCTCGTCGGCGCCCGCAGACCAGGTGTCGCGGCCATCATCACCTTGTTGGCCAACTCCATGATGCGTGCCGGGATGCGATAGCCGACGCTGAGGCCGATGACCCGTGACGGCTTCTGGCCGGGCAGATGCTGCAACACATCGGACCAGTCGTTGGGCGCGAGTGCGCCGGTGGCCTGGGCGAGGTCGCCCACCACGGTCATGCTGCCGTTCAACGAACGCCGCGACACCATCCGCAGTTGCATCGGAGTGAGGTCTTGCACCTCGTCGACCACGATGTGCCCATACGTGCGGATCTCGTCATCGTCAGTCTTCGCGCCGGGCACCTTGTACTTGGCAGGCCGCACGCCGAGGTAGCTGCGAGCCTCGTCGAGCAGTGAGACGTCGTGCTCGGTCCAGCGCACCTCGCTGGCTTCAGCGGAACGCTCGCGGTACAGCGAGAGATACTCGACCTCGGTGAGGTGCTGCGCACAGGCCAGCTTCAACAACCCCTTGCTGCCGAACAGGTCGTGCAACAACTGCGCTGGTGTGAGGGCGGGCCACATACGTTCGAACGCGGCACGCACCTCGGGAAGATGCTTGATCGCGTCACGTACCTCGTTGGCGCCGACAGCGTCGTCGTGCCACGTGCTGCCCATCGCTGCCCACACTTCGCCCTCGACCCAACGGCGAGCCGCGTTGTGCTTGCGGAAGCGGCGCTGAGCGGCGCGCACGATGCGCTTCGACTCCTCGGCGCGCAGTCGCAAGTAGCCAGTGCGGAACGGGACGACGAGATCGTCACGCAACGGACGTTCGCGGTCGGTGACGGCCTTGTCGATGACCAGGCCCATGCGCAGGTCGCCCTTGACACGCGCAGTGAGATCGGCGTCGGGCCGGTCGATCGCGTAGCGCGCCCACTGCACATCGGGCACAAGATCGGCGAGCACGACCTGCTCGACACCGGCTTCGCCCAGCGACGGCAGCACGCGTTCGATGTACCGCAGGAACACGCGGTTCGGGCCGATGATCAGGACGCCCTGATCTTCCAGCGGGAAGCGGAACGTGTACAGCAGATACGCCGCACGGTGCAGCGCGACGACGGTCTTGCCGGTGCCTGGGCCGCCCTGCACCACCAACACACCCGCCTGTGGTGAGCGGATGATTTCGTCCTGCTCACCCTGGATGGTGGCGACGATGTCGCCGAGCGTTCCGGTGCGTCCACGTTCGATCGCTGCCAGCAATGTGCTGTAGCCACGGATGCCGTCGGGTCGATCGCCGGTCTGCGTGTCCGAGTCCTCTGCGCCGATGCCGAGGTGGCCGTCGCCGAACAGTTCGTCCTCCAACCCCAGCAGCTGACGGCCGTGCACGTGGAAGTGGCGTCGACGCACCAGACCCAACGGGTCGCGGCCGGTGGCGCGGTAGAACGGCTCGGCAATCGGTGCCCGCCAGTCGACCACGACCGGTTCGCTGTGCTCGTCGGCCACCGCAAGGCGGCCGATATGAAAGCTCTCCGGGCCGGCGTCCGCCGGCGCATCCGCCTCGGGGTTGCGATCGATACGCCCGAACACGAGCGCCGAGTCGCCGAGATCGAGTTGCGTGATGCGGTTGAACACCGCTTCATCGAACACATCGCGCTCGTAGCGGGCCTGAAATGTTCCACCCAGCGTGCCTTCGTGCAGCCCGCGCATACGCCACGCGTCGTCACGGGTGCGTTGCAGGCACGCGTAGGCGAAATCGATGAAGGCCTGCTCATTGGCGAGATCGGGGTGGTGCTGGCTCATGATGACGGGTCCTCGAATTCGGTATCCACCGCAAACGAGGTCGTCAAACTCTATCGGTGCTCCGCGGCGCGCCAACCGGGTGCGGTTGCGAGCAGCAGGCGCCGCGCCCACCCCGATAGCGTGCCCGAGCGATGGCGACCACTTCGATCCCGACCGCGATCCCCTTCCTCGACGCGGCACGTGGAGTACCAACTTCGCGTACCCCGGTGTGGTTCATGCGCCAAGCCGGACGCAGCCTGCCCGAGTACCGGGCGGTGCGCGGCGACGGCAGCATCCTCGACGCGATCAAGAACCCGGAGCTGTCCACCGAGATCACGTTGCAACCAGTGCGACGCCATGGTGTCGACGCAGCTGTGCTCTACAGCGACATCGTGGTGCCCGCCCACGCCATCGGTTTCGGCATCGACGTCGCCCCGGGTACGGGGCCTGTCGCCACGCAGCCGTTCCGCAGTGCTGCCGACCTTGCCCGCGTCCGCAGGTTCGAACCCGAGACCGACACGCCCTATGTGCTCGAGACCGTGCGCCAACTGGCGGCCACGCTGCCCGCCGATGTGCCGCTGCTGGCTTTTGCCGGTGCGCCGTTCACCGTCGCCAGCTATCTGGTCGAGGGTCGGCCGAGCCGCACCTACGAACACACGAAGGCGCTGATGCACACCGACGAGGTGCTGTGGCATCAGCTGATGGAAGCGCTGGTGCAACACTCCACCGCTTCCATCGCCAGCCAACTCGACAACGGAGCCAAGGCATTCCAACTGTTCGACTCGTGGGCCGGCGCACTCAGCCGTGCCGACTACGACCACTTCGTGTTGCCCCACTCCCGAGCGGTGTTCGCTGCGCTGCGCACCAGCCACCCGGATGTACCCGGTATCCACTTCGGGATCGGCTGCGACCACCTGTTGGAAAGCATGCTCTCGGCCGGCCCGCAGGTGCTGGGCCTCGATTGGCGCACACCTATCCAGTCGGCCCGTGCTCGGATGGGCGCCAACCTGGTCGTGCAGGGCAACCTCGACCCGGCACTAGTACTCGCTGGCGTCGACGTGGCCCTGCCCGGTACCGACGACGTGCTGGCCGACAACGCTGGCCATCCAGGCCACATCTTCAACCTCGGCCATGGCGTACAGCCGAACACCGACCCCGGTGTACTCACGGCCATCGTCGCCCATGTGCACGAACGGACCACACGATGAGCACCGAGACCCGCACCGCAGTGCTGCTGATGGCGTACGGAACGCCGCGCACACCCGACGAGATCCTGCCGTATTACACCGACATCCGCCGCGGCCGACCGCCCGAACCAGCGCAGCTGGCCGACCTCACGGCGCGTTACGACGCGCTGGGCGGCACCAGCCCGCTGGCTGCCCGCACCGAGGCACAGCGTGTGGCCTTGCAAGCGGCGCTCGACGCTGCCGCTCCGGGGCAGTACGAGGTGGTGCTGGGGCTGAAGCACGCTGAGCCGAAGATCGAGGCCGCGGTCGATGCACTCGCCGCACGTGGGTTCACCCACATCGTCGGACTGGTGCTGGCACCGCACTACTCGGCGTACTCCGTCGGCCAGTACCTCGACCGGGCACGCGCTGCAGCAGCACCGCACGGCATCACCGTCGACGGCGTCGACAGCTGGGCCGTCGAGCCTGCGTTCGTAGAGTTCACTGCCGCCAGCCTGCGCGCCGTGTTGGCCACCATGCCGGCCAACACGAAGGTGTTGTTCACGGCGCACTCGCTCCCCGAGCGCATCATCGCCGCCGGCGACCGCTACCCCGACGAGTTGCGCGCCACCGCGGTCGCCGTCGCCGAAGCCGCCGGACTGGGCCACTGGACATCGTGGTCGATCGCGTGGCAGAGCGCCGGGCGCACACCCGAGCCGTGGCTGGGGCCCGACATCCTGCACGTCATCGATGAGTTGGCCGCCTCCGAGAACGATGCCGATACGCCCCGTGGCGTCGTCGTCAGCGCCGTCGGGTTCGTCTCCGATCACCTCGAGGTGCTGTACGACCTCGATATCGAGGCCACCAAGCGAGCTGCGCAACACGGTCTCCAGTTCGCCCGCACAGCGTGCGTGAACGACGACCCCACCGTGATGGCCGCACTCGCCCACCGCGTCATCGAAGCCTCCACCCGATGAGCACGCAGCAGCGTCGCATCGCGGTCATCGGCGCAGGCGCTGCGGGCATGTCCGCCGTGCACACGCTCGCCACCTCGGCACAGTCCATCGCAGGCGATCTGCACGTCACACTCTTCGAAGCCGACAACCGCCTCGGCGGCAAGCTGCTCACCAGCCCGTTTGCCGGCCACCCTGCCATCGACGAAGGTCCCGACGCGTTCCTCGCGCGTCTTCCCTGGGGCACCGCACTGGCGAAGGCCGTCGGCCTCGGCGACCAACTCGTCGCACCGACCTCCGGTAAGGCCGCCGTGTGGTGGGACGCGTTGCACCCGATCCCAGAGGGCCTCCTGCTCGGCATGCCAACAGATGTGTTCAAGTTGGCGAAGTCGAAGTTGCTCACATGGGGTGGCAAGTTCCGGGCCGCCACCGAGCCATTCCGGCGGCGCACATCGCTGGCCGACGATTCGCTCGGCGGGTACGTGCGCACACGCTTCGGCGATCAGGTGCACCTACGCCTGGTCGACCCACTGGTGGGCAGCATCTATGCGGCCGACACCGACCACTTCAGCCTGGCCGCGGTCCCCCAGATCTACGACCTCGCGTCCAAGGCCCGCAGCGTGCTGATCGCCGGCCGCAAGATGCCCAAGCCGTCGCCCGCCGCCGGCCCGATCTTCTACGCACCGAGCGGGGGCATGGGGTCGCTGATCCAGGCCACCGCCGATGCCGCTCGCGCGCACGGCGCCGAGCTGCGTACCGGCACACCCGTCAGCACGATCGAGCGTGGCGCAGGTGGCGTTGGCTGGCTGGTCGACGGCGAGGCCTTCGACGCACTCGTGATCGCCTGCCCGGCCAAGGCAGCCGCTCTGCTGCTGGCCGATGTCGCCACCGAGACGGCGTCCACGCTGGCGCAGATTCCCGCTGCCGATGTGGCGATGGTGTCGTTGGCGATCCACGAGGCCGACTGGCCGGCACACCTGCGCGGTATGAGCGGCTACCTGGTGCCCAAGCCGATGCAGCGTCTCGTCACCGCCGCATCGTTCGGTTCGCAGAAGTGGTCGCACTGGCAGGTCGGAGACCATGTCATCCTGCGTATCTCGCTCGGCCGCGACGGCCTGCCCGTGCTGCATCTCTCCGATGAGCAGTTGCTCACTGCGGCGGTCGAGGAAGTGGGCCACCACATCGGCCTCACGCTGGAACCGATCCATGCCCGCGTCTCACGCTGGCCGGGTGCGTTCCCGCAGTACCGCCCACACCACGCCGAACGCCTTGCCGCCGCTGAGGGACAGTTGCCGGTTGGACTGGCACTGGCCGGCGCCAGCTACCACGGCATCGGTGTCCCGGCGTGCATCCGTTCGGGGAAATCCGCTGCCGAGCGCCTGACCGGGCAACTGTTCCCCGTGGCAGACTGACCCAATGCGTCACGGGTTTCTCGCCGCCACTGCGGCCCTTGTGCTTCTCACCGCGTGCAGCGACGCCCCCGGGTCATCAGCGACCACGGTGTCCAGCACGATCGCGGCCACCACGACCAGCACTACGTCCACGACCAGCACCACCACCACGATCGCGCCCACCACTACGACCGAGGTGCTGCCGGTACCCGAGGCACCTCCGGCGCCTCACGCGGCCGAGCCCAAGACCATGCTCGGCACGATCGAGATCCCCAAGATCAACGTCAGCAAGTCGTTGTTCGAGGGTGTCTCGCTGACGACGCTGAATCGGGGTCCGGGCCACTGGCCGGGAACGGCGATGCCCGGCCACGCCGGCAACGTGGTCATCGGCGGCCACCGCACATCGCACGACCGGCCGTTCCGGTATATCGACAAGTTGTTGCCGGGTGACGAAGTGGTCTTCACCACCCCCGAGGGTCGCTTCGTGTACCACGTGACCGGAACCAAGATCGTCACTCCCGACTCGATCTGGATCATCGACCAGACTCCTGCATACACAGCGACGCTGTTCGCCTGTAACCCGGTCGGCTCCACCAAGGAACGCATCGTGGTGTCGCTGGAACTGCAGTAGACACCAGCGCATGCCACGCCGGTTCCCCTTCCCCCGCCATCTGCCGTCGCGCGCTGCGCTGAAGGCTGTCCTCGGCGGCCTGTTCGTCGCCGCCGCGTTGCCCCCGTGGGGTTTCTGGCCGCTTGCCTTCGTGGGCATCGCGATCTACGAGACGAGTGCCGAAGCAGCCACCACGAACCGCCAGCGACTCGCTCGCGGGTGGCTGTTCGGCGCTGCCTGGCTGTTCCCAGGAATGTGCTGGATGTGGTTCCTCACCGCACCCGGGTACCTCCTCGCCGCCTCGATGTTCGCTGGCTTCCACGCGGTCGCGGCGTGGATCGCGCCACGCGGCCCATGGCGAGTCATCGGTCGCCCATTGGCGCACACGCTGGCCGAGGCATTGCGCTTCTGCTTCCCGTTCGGCGGCGTACCGCTGGCCAGCTTGGCCATCGGCCAGGCCGCCGGTCCGTTCGCCACCGTGGTGCGTGTGGGCGGCGTGGTGCTGCTCACCTGGTTCGTGTTCCAGATCGGGTTCGCATTGACCGGACCGTCGCCGTTCGTGCCGCAGTTGGCTCGCAAGCGCGGCGCCACCGCCAAGGGCGAATGGCACGGTGCACTCGGTGTCCTGGCGGCGCTGTTCGTGTGGCTGGCGCTCACGCCGTTCGCCGATGGCCACATCGGCACCGACGCCAAGGTGCAGAGTTGGCGTGTCGCCGCGGTGCAGGGTGGCGGCCCACAGGGCACTCATGCGGTGGACACCAACGCCGACGAAGTGCTGCAGCGCCACCTGGTCGCCACTCGCACCATCGAACCGGGTTCGGTCGATCTGGTGGTGTGGCCCGAGAACGTGATCGATGTCGTGCAGTTCGAGGGCAGCCCGGAACTGGCCGAGATTGCCGCTGAAGCCGCACGAATCGGCGCCCCGTTCGCCGTGGGCATCACCGAGGACAACGGCCGCGACAACTTCCTGAATGCGCAAGTCATCGTCACCCCCGAGGGCACGGTCACCAGTCGCTACGACAAGGTGCGTCGGGTTCCGTTCGGCGAGTACATGCCGCTACGCGGTCTGCTGCACGCGTTGGGCGCACCCACCGACCTGGTGCCCCGCGACGCTGTCGCCGGCACGGGGCCAGCGGTACTGGAATTGCCTGACGGCACCCGCTTCGCCACCGTCATCTCGTGGGAGGTGTTCTTCGGTGGCCGCGTCAACGAAGGGGTCGAAGCCGGCGGGGCGTTCATCATCAACCCCACCAACGGCAGCAGTTACACCTGGACCGTGCTGCAGAGCCAGCAGGTCGCGTCGTCACGGTTGCGGGCGATCGAGCAGAACCGGTGGGTGGTGCAGGCCGCACCCACCGGGTTCACTGCCTTCGTATCGCCCAGCGGCGAAGTGTTCGACCGCACCGCCGTCAGCGAGCAGAAGGTGATCTACCACGAGGTCACCGCCGGCCTCGGCCGCACCTGGTACTCCCGCACCGGCACCCTGCCCTGGGTGGTACTGATCGCCATCGCCCTGGCCCTCGTGACGTGGCGCTCGGTTTCTGGGCAGGAATCTTCCCACCGACGCTTCTGGGCGCGATCCGTCCCGGAAACCGGGACTGGGCCTTCCCAGACGCCAGCCGACTGACCCGAATCAGACCTCGACCATGACGGTGACCGGGCCGTCATTGGCGATCTGCACCAGCATCTCGGTGCGGAACCGGCCGGTCTGCACCTGCGCACCGAGCGACTGCAGGTGCTCGACCACCATGCGCACCAAGGGTTCGGCATGCTCGGGACGAGCGGCGGCGATCCAACTGGGGCGACGGCCTCCGCTGGCATCGCCGTACAGCGTGAACTGACTGACCACCAGCACCGCCCGTGTCGTGTCGGCGACGCTGAGGTTCATCACACCCGCGTCATCGTCCATCACACGCAGGTTCCACAACTTCTCGGCCAGTTTGCGAGCGTGCGCTGGCGTGTCGTCGTGGGTCACGCCCACCAACACGCACAGGCCCTGGCCGATCTCGCCGACGATCTCGCCGCCCACCGTCACACTCGCCGATCGAACCCGCTGCACCAGTCCACGCATGTCGCGAATGATAAGACCAAGACTCATGATCGAGCTCGCTGCCGGAGACGCCCGTCTGACCGTGCACCCGGAGGACGGCGGACGACTGGGGCGACTGGTCGTGGCCGGCACATCGCTGCTGCAGCATCACCCGTCACGCGGGCAGATGGGCTGGGGCAGCTTCCCGATGACCCCGTGGGCCGGTCGGGTGCGCGATGGGCGGTTTCGTTTCGACGGTGCGAACTACCGGTTGCCGATCAACCTGCCCCCGCACGCCATTCACGGCACCACGTTCATCGCCGAATGGGAAGTCCTCGACGCGGGCCGCGACCACTGCGAACTGCAGGTGGCGCTCGACTGGCCGTTCGGCGGCAAAGCCCACCAACACATCCACCTGCACGAGCGCGGTCTCAACTGTCTGCTGACGGTGTATGCGAACGCACTGCCGATGCCGGCGGTCATCGGCTGGCATCCGTGCTTCGTGAAGCCGATCTCGGCCGACCTCGAGTTCACACAGATGTACCGGCGCGATCTCGACCACATGGCGGTGCCCGTGCTGATCGATCCGGTACCCCACCCATGGGACGATTGCTTCACCGGTCCACTCGCACCACTCCGCCTGCACTATCCCGGGATGACCCTCACGGTGTCCAGCGACTGCGACCACTGGGTGGTGTTCGATGAACTGGCCGATGCCCTGTGCGTCGAACCGCAGAGTGGCCCACCCGACGCATTCAACATCGGCGGTGCCGCTCGCTTGGAGCCCGGCGACCTGCTGCAACGGCGAATGTCCTTCCAATGGGCCGCAGAACCGTGAACAATGGACGATCACCGGCGACAAAATTGAAAGGACGGTCCCACACCGCGCTCTAACAGGGTGAGGAGGTGGACCATGAGCAATGGCAGATCTGCGAACCGACGCGCAACTGGTCACCGCCTACTTGGCGGGCGACCGCGATGCGCTCGCCGGGATCTACGACCGCTTCTCGCCCGGCCTCTACGACACCGCCGCAGCGATGCTGCGCGACCGACACGAAGCTGCGGATGCGATGCAGGATGTGTTCCTGCTCGCAGCCGAACGACTCGGCCAACTGCGCGAACCCGAGCGTCTGAAGCCATGGCTCTACGCCATTCTGCGCAACGAGGTGTACCGACGGTCGCGTCGACGTGGTCGTGCGTTGCCGACCGACTTCAGTGCGATGGGAGGTCTTGAGATGGCCGCCCCGATCGCCCCCGATGCCGAAGGTGAAGCCCTCTCGGCCGCCGAACTTGCCGACCTCGTACGCAGC
>CAIXHI010000362.1 GCA_903919215.1 uncultured Acidimicrobiaceae bacterium | reverse complement strand
GCACCACAAGCCGCTGCCCGTCGCGCGTCCTGACCAGATGACGAATGAAGGCGCCAAGGAACACCGAGGTCTCCAGTACGCCCTCGAGTCGGTTGGTTGCTGCCGGCATGACGGTGGACAGTGGGGCGATCGACATCTGCTCGGGCCGCACGCTCACCCACGCGGGCGTGCCCACTGCCACCGCAGATCCGTGTGGCACGCTGATGGTGGTGTTGCCCGCCCGAACGGCGATGGGGAGGAGTCCATCGCGTTCGGCTCCCACCACGGCGACCTCGCCCTCCAACAGGTTGACCTCGCCGATGAACTCGGAGACGAATCTGGTGCTGGGATGGCGGTACACCTCGATCGGCGATCCGATCTGCTCGATCTGACCGCCGTTCATCAACACGACTCGGTCGCTCATAGTGAGCGCCTCTTCCTGGTCGTGAGTGACGTAGATGAACGTGGCGCCGACCGCCTCCTGGATCCGACGCAGCTCGAAATGCATCGCTTGGCGCAGCTTCAGATCCAGCGCCGCCAGTGGTTCATCCAGCAGCAGCACTTTCGGATGGTTGATCAGTGCTCGCGCCAGTGCAACCCGCTGCGCCTGTCCGCCAGAGAGCTTGCTGGGGGCGCGGTCTTCGTAACCCTCAAGGCGAACCAGGCGCAGCATCTCGCTGACCCGCGCCTTGATGTCTGACTTCTTGTGCCGCGCCACCCACAGCGCGAAGCCGACATTCTCGCCGACGGTCTTGTGTGGGAACAGCGCGTATCGCTGGAACACCGTGTTGACGGGGCGCTTGTGCGCCGGAACACCAGACAGGTCGTTGCCGTCGACCAATACCCGCCCTTCGTCGGCGAACTCGAAGCCACCGACGATGCGCAGCAGCGTGGTCTTTCCGCAGCCGCTGGGGCCGAGGATCGACACGAATTCGCCAGCGGCCACGTCGAGATCGACACCGCGAAGGGCATGGACGTCGCCGAAGCTTCGTGTGAGGTTGCGGACCTGGACTGCTGGAACGCCGGAGCTCAGCCCTTGATCTTCGACCACGCTGAGTTCCAATCGTCGAGCGACACGATGTCTCCTTCGCGCTCGAGCGGTGGCAGCGAGTAGAAGCCCAACGAGGTGAGTTCGTTGCCCACGTTGGTGTAGTCGAAGATTCCCTTGACCGTGTCGGTCAGCAGCGGCACCGACGCCTCGACAGGCGTCCCCGAGTAGAACGCGTTGGTGATGACGGCATTGCCCTCGGGCGAGATCATCGCGTCGATGAACCGGTACGCACCCTCGACGTTACCGGCACCCTTGGGCACGCAGTAGTGGTCGTTCCATCCCCACGTGCCCTCTTCCGGCACGGTCCACTCCGCCTTCTCGCCCTTGTCGCGAACGAAGGTGGCGACGCCCTGCCACGACTGCGTCGTGATGGCCGCCTCGCCGCGAGCGAGGATGTCGGACAGATCGCCGAGCGACGGTGCCACGACACGTGCATTCTCACGGATCTTTGTCAGACCTTCGACCACCTGGTCAAGCTGACCGGAGGTGAGCCTGTTCGGTTCCGCAAATCCCAACGTCTTCGCCATCACGATGATGTGGCCGAAGCCGTCATCCCACATGGCGACCTTCCCCTTGTACTCAGGATCAGCGAGCTGCATCCACGAGGTCGGCACGTTGTCGATGAGGTCAGGCCGATACACCATGGGGCCGTTGCCCCACTCGACCGGCGCACCCCACGTGGATCCGTCGAAGGTGTTCCACTCGGGCTTATTGAACTCGGCGAAGTAACCGCTGGTGTTCGGGATGGCGCTGTAGTCGATCGGCTCAAGCACCCCGGCCTTGACCAACGCCGGCAGGAACGCTGCATTGGGGGTCACGATGTCGAACGAGCCCTGGCCGCCTCGAAGGCGGGCGAGGATCTCGTCGTTGTTCCCGATGTAGGTCGGGTTGAGCACGCCACCGGCGGCGTCGAAAGCAACGCGAGCCGTTACGTCGTCATAGCCCTGCCAGCCGAGCATGGACACGGTTCCAGGGTTGCCGGACGTAGGTACACCCGACGACTGGGCAGGGCCAGAACTCGAGGAGCCGCTGTCGGAGCCGCAGGCTGCGAGAGCGGCGACCATTGCTGCGCCACCCGCGTAACCCAGCATCTGTCGGCGGCTCATTCGCTGCCGATCGACGAAGCGAATCTGTTCGCTGGTCATGCCCAACATCTTGCTGAGATCGAATGAGTCCACCCGTGCCTCCTTGGTCCGAGCACTCTTCGAAGTCGGAGTTGCTCTCGTTGGACAGTGTGTCCAACATAGACCTGATGCAACGAGTGCGCAAGGACTTTCAGGCCTCCCTCGGACCCACCCGATCTGGGGCGACGCAGTAGATCGCGTGCCAGTGCACCAGGGTGAGTTGGTGCGCCACGTGTGCCACCCGATCGCGCGGCGTCAGGACGTCGAAGTTCGACAGCGCCGATTCGATCATCGAGTACACGGCAGACGTCGCGATGGATAGATCGAGATCCGGATGGGTCAAGCCTGCGACCTGCCCCTGTTCGTGGACCTGTGCGATCCACTGCAGCAACGCATGATCGGCCTCTGCGTTTGCGGCTTCCCAGCCCGAACCAGACAGATGCCGAGCAGCGTCGATAGCCCCACGAAGATCTCGGTTCTCGATGCGCCATTCGAGTGCCATCAGGGTCATCGCCTCAAGCTTTTCGAACGCACTGCGCGAGGCGACCTCGCCATAACGGAGCTGGTCACCGATTGCGACGTAGCCCTGCATGTAACGGCCGATGATCGTCGCCAGAATGTCGATCTTGTCGTCAAAGTTGTTGTAGACAGTCGCCCTTGCGACGTTCGCCTCATCGGCGATGGCAGTCATCGGCGTGGCCCCGTACCCTCGTTCGGCGAACAGCCGTCGGGCAGCCTGCAGGATGCGTTCGGGGGTCTCACCTGTGCTCGTGTTCTCGATGTCGCCGCTCATCGCCCGGCATCTCCGTTCTCCATCGTGCGTTACTGAACGTATCCGCGACTTCGACGTTCGGCCACAAAGGGGCGCTCCGGACTTGAGGGTGAAGTAGTCGAGAAATCGCATGCGACGACTTACGTCACCGCAAGCAGCGGGCTGGCCGCCCCCTCTGACCAGGCACGTAACCGATTCGGCCGTTTCACGTAACCGGCCTCGCGAGCAGGCCGTACGCCTGTTGGGTCTCAGAGTTTCGCTCCGCCCCCGAGGGGCATGGGGGCGGAGCACAACCCGCGGCATAAGTGTCGCGGAGGGGTGGTGCGCACCCTGTTTGTCTGAACGGGCAGGCTACTTGCCGCTTGGGCTGGTGGAACCGGTCGGTTCAGATGAACCGGGTGCTCGACGGGTGTCGGGGCGCGCCGATGCCGCCCCGTGG
>CAIXHI010000361.1 GCA_903919215.1 uncultured Acidimicrobiaceae bacterium | reverse complement strand
TGTTCTCGCTCTCGCTGGTGGTGATGTCGCTGTCCACGCTGGCGCAGTATGCGCGCATCGTGTACATCCCGCTCGAACTCCAAGGGCTGCGCGATATTCCGGCGAGCACCGTCGGCTGGCTGATGATGCCGTCCGCGGTGGGGATGGCGATCACCCTGCCGGTGGGTGGCAAGCTGGTTGACAAACTTGGCGCTCGCGTGCCGGTCACCGCCGGAATGGCGATTGTTGCCGCGGCGTACTGGCAACTCTCGCACCTCTCCGTTCACACCTCGCTGTGGACGATCTCGATCTGGATCTTCCTCGGCGGCCTCGGTTCGGGTATCGGGATGACGGCGCCGAACGTCACGTCGATGAATGCAGTGAAGGCCTCACAGGTGGGGCAGGCCACAGCACTCAGCCAGGTGGCCCGGCAGATCACGTTGGCGATGGGGTTGGCAGTGATGGCATCGGTGTTTTTCGGACTCATGCCGCCGCGCGCCGACACGTCGGCGGGAGCAGTAGGAACAGCGATGCACGCCTACAACTCGATGTTCGTGATCTCGTTCTGGATCCTCATCGGGGTCATGGTGCTCGCGCAATTCATGCCAGACCGGGCCAAGGCCACAGCGATGCAGGAACGACTCGCGGCCGAGCGTGGTGCGCTTCGGGCAGGCGGGTATCTGGCAGAGTCTGCTGCGGTAATGGAGGCCTGAGGGCCGCACACAGGGGGGTACATGGATCTGGGGCTGAACGGCCGGACGGCGCTCGTCGTCGGGCCAGACGACGACATCGCCGCGGCGTGCCGCAGCGTGCTCAGCGCGGAGGGTGCGCAGATTGCCACCAGCCTGGACGACGGTGCGATCGACATCGTGGTCGCACACGCCACGGCGCGTCATGGGTCGGAGGTGATGGCGATCGAGTCGGCTGCCGAGTGGCATGCGGCGTGGGACGAAGTGGTGGCTGCACTCGACGTGTTCGGGCGTGCGCTGCCGGGGATGCGCCAGCGTGGCTGGGGCCGGTTCGTGTGGGTCGGCACCGCCGGCTCGCGGGCGCTCGACGCCGAATCTCCTGGGCAACTCGACGAAGTGGGCGCCGTCACCTCGCTGGCCATGCGCGCCGCTCAGAAGGTGATCGCCTCCGAGGGTGGCCCCGAGGGGGTCGTCGCCAACTCGGTGCTGCGTGGTGGCGCGGCGACAGCCGACGATGTCGCCTCGGCCGTGGCCTACTTCTGCTCGCAGTGGTGCGGGTACATCACCGGGGCATCGGTCGACGTCACCGGCGGCGTCGGCTCGGGGATGTTCTGATGGACCTCGGACTGCAGGGCAAGGTGGCCATCATCTCCGGTGGCAGTAAAGGCATCGGCCGCGCGATCGCGACGATGTTGGCGAGTGAGGGTGCGCGCGTGATGATCGCCGCCCGGTCGCAGGGTCCGCTCGACGAGGCTTTGGAGGCGCTGCGCGAGTTGGCGCCGGGGCGCGTCGCGGCGGTGGCTGCGGATATGACGGATCCGGCTGGCGTGGCCGATGTCGTCGCCGCCACCCGGGCGACGTTCGGTGCGGTCAGCATCGCGGTCAGCAATGTGATCGGCCATGTCATCGACTCCAAGAAGGAGGGCGATGGCCCGGGAGCGGGCAACTTCGCCTCCATGCCGTCACCCGAGTACCGACGCGAGTTCCAGCATCTGTTCGTGTCGGCGTGGGCGTTGGCGCACGAGGTCATCCCCGACATGCAGGCGCAGGGATGGGGTCGCATCTGCAACATCGGCTCGGGTGTCGCCCGCGAGCCGGCCACGGAACTGCCGCATGTGTTGCCCAACGTGGTCCGCCCGGCCGTGGCTGGCATGTACCGGATAATGGCTGCACGTCTGGCGGGCGACGGCATCACGGTGAACAACATCCTCACCGGCTCGATCCTCACCGAGCGCAACCTGTCGTACTGGGCGTGGCTGGCCGCGCAGACGGGGTCGACGTTCGAAGAAGTCACGGCGTCGTTCCACAACCGCATCCCCGTCCGCCGTCAGGGCGACCCGAAGGAAATGGCGGCGTTGGTGACGTTCCTGTGCTCACAGCAGGCGCGCCACATCACCGGTCAATCGATCCCCGTCGAGGGTGGCTCCAGCCGCCACCTCTGACCCGGCTCGCTCCCCGCCCCCGCCGCGTGTGAAGGCGTAACCGCACGATGTGCGGTTACGCCTTCACACGCTGAGCGAGAGCGGCGCGGTCAGGACTTGGTGAGGAGCATTGCGCCGGCGAAAGGGCCGACGGCGTTGGCCCACACCGACACCTCGGCGCCAGCCACCTGACGGTCGCCGCACTCGCCACGCAGCTGCCTGACGGCTTCGATGCAGAAGTTGGCACCGTGGCGGCGGCCGACGTTGATTGCCCCGCCGTCAGTGTTGACCGGCAGCGAACCGCCGAGGCTGGTGTTGCCCTCGGCGACGAACGGACCGGCCTGTCCCTGCGGTACCAAGCCGAGCGCCTCGAGCCACTGGAAGGTGATGACACTGAAGCCGTCGTAGAGGTGCGCCGTGGAGACATCGGACGGCGTGAGGTCGGTGCGTGCCCACAGTTCCTTCGAGGCCTTCACCGGCGCGGTGCGCACCATGTCGGGCAGTGCCTCGAAGTTCATGTCGTGAATGCTGCACAGCGAGGACGAGTCGACGAACACGGCCGGCTGGCGCAGGTCGTGGGCGCGCTCCTCGGTGGTGAAGATGACCGCCGAACCCGAGTCGCATGGGTAGTCGCAGTCGAGGATGCGCAGCGGCTTGGTGATGTACGGCATGTTGAGGAACTGCTCTTCCGTCAACGGCGTGCGCTGCAGCGCATCATCGTTCAGCAGGGCCCAGTTGCGCTGACTGACGGCG
>CAIXHI010000360.1 GCA_903919215.1 uncultured Acidimicrobiaceae bacterium | reverse complement strand
GGCCATACGCCAACTGGGCAAACAGCCCGCAGGTGACCCCCAACGCAGTGGTTGTCGTGGATCCTCCGCTCGACGCCAGCGGCACTCTGGTCCCCGGCGGTGTCGCTGCCGAAGCTGCGGCGACTGTCGACCCGCGCACCGGCGCGATCAGTGCGATCGAGTTGGTCGCTCCAGGGAGCGGCTATCTCACGCCTCCGCACGTCACCGTCACCGCCCCGGGTGCCCACCAGCAGCCGTTCATTGATGCTGCCGCGACCGCTGAGATCGCCGACGGCGCGCTGCAGTCGATCACGGTCGACGCCGGCGGCTTCGGGTTCACGTCCCCGGTCGTCACCATCTCGGGGGGCAACCCTTCGACGCCTGCCACGGCCCAAGCGAGTGGCGGCGTCGACAACCTCGTGCTCGTCGGCGGTGGTGCGGGCTATCAGGACCAGCCGGTCGTGGAGATCTCACTTCCCGACCTGCCCGACGGCAGACAGGCGACAGCAGTCGCCACCATGGGCGCGACGGGTGAGGTGACGTCCGTGTCGCTCGTCGATTCGGGCTCCGGCTACACCAAGGCACCCACCGTACGCGTGCTCGACGGCATGGCCGACAACCCCACAGCGGCAGTTGTCACCGCGACCATCGGCATCGGCGCAATCGCCATCACGGGCGGCGCGGGCTATGCCAGCGTGCCGACGGTCGAGATCACCGACTCCAACGGGGGCCTCGGCCACAGCGCCTTCGCTACTGCGAAAGCGGCAGTCCTCGGCGCGGTCACGAAGATCAACGTCACCGTCGCTGGTCAGGGCTACCTCACGCCGGGCCTCAGGAAGTTCGTCGACACGTTGCCCGGTCTCACACCGGCTGGTGCCAACAACCTGGGCACCTACATCTCCGTGGCTGTCCCCGACACCACCACGTACCCCGGTACCGACTACTACGAGATCGGCCTTGTGCAGTACACGCACACGTTCCATCAGGATCTGCCCGCCACGTTGCTGCGCGGCTATGTCCAGCTCTCCACTGCCGTCGTTCCGGGTGCCCGCGTGGCACTCGTCAATGAGAACGTCGGCCTCAACCCCAACGCCGACGAGCCCGTGATGTTGCCAAACGGTGATCGCGCCTACGGCGTCGACAAGCCGAGCTATCTCGGTCCCACCATCATCGCGACGAAGGACCGCCCAACCCGCATTCTTTTCCGCAACCTGCTGCCCACGGGCAGCGGTGGAGCGCTATTCCTCCCGGTCGACACGACGCTGATGGGCGCGGGGAGCGCTCCGGCCGTGACCGGTGCACTCGACCAGCAAGTCGGAGCGATGACCGTTGACGCCAATGGTGCGCCGTCGATGGTCGGCCCATCGGGGATGCCCATGGATCCGGTGGATGACGGCACCGTCCTCGACGAAGTGCGGAACCCTACCTGTGGTCAGACCCCCAAACCAGCTGGTTGCTTCAACGAGAACCGGGCCACTCTGCACCTGCATGGCGGCATCACGCCGTGGATCAGCGATGGCACGCCGCACCAGTGGGTGACGCCCGCGAACGACGGCAACTATCCCGCTGGCGTCAGTGTCTCGAACGTGCCCGACATGCCCGATCCGGGCCCGGGCGCAGAGACGTTCTTCTATACGAATCAGCAAAGCGCTCGTTTGATGTTCTACCACGACCATGCGTGGGGCATCACCCGTCTCAACGTGTACGCCGGTGAAGCTGCCGGCTATCTCATCACCGACGACGTGGAGCAGAACCTGTTCGGCGCCGGAAAGCTGTTCGGCGACCTCGGCATCGGCACCCCGCTCATCATCCAGGACAAGACCTTCGTCCCCAGCGACCTGCAGATCAGCCAGGTCGACCCGACGTGGCAGGCCGACAAGTGGGGCCACGAGGGCAGCCTGTGGACGCCGCACGTCTACATGCCTGCGCAGAACCCCGGATCGCCCACGGGTATGAGCGCGTTCGGTCGTTGGATGTACGGCCCGTGGTTCTGGCCGCCGGCGAAGAACGCCAAGTACGGCCCGATCACCAACCCCTACTACGACCCGAACTGCGACCCGCAGACCGCGCCCGACAACTTCTGTGAGCCACAGCAGATTCCGGGCACACCCAACGTCACCGTCGGCATGGAGGCGTTCAACGACACCCCTGTGGTCAACGGCACTGCCTACCCGGCCACTGCGGTCGATCCGCAGACGTACCGCTTCCGGATACTCAACGCGGCAAACGACCGATTCTGGAACCTGCAGTGGTACGTGGCCGACCCCGACACCGGCACCCTCAGCGAGGTTGCTCTGAACCCGGTCGAAGTGGCAGCTGCGCAGACCGACCCCAACGTGTTCCCGACGCCCGACACGACCAAGAGCCCGGCCGGCCCCAGTTGGATCCAGATCGGTACCGAGGGTGGTTTCCTGCCCAGCCCCGTCGTGGTGCCCAACCAGCCCACCACGTGGATCACCGATCCGACCCGCTTCGACGTCGGCAACGTCGACAAGCACTCGTTGTTGCTGGCTCCCGCCGAACGTGCCGACGTGATCGTCGACTTCTCG
>CAIXHI010000359.1 GCA_903919215.1 uncultured Acidimicrobiaceae bacterium | reverse complement strand
TTGTGACCCGACCCTCGTACGTGCGCATCGCGCATCTGCCGCTCGCCGAGCGACTCGAGGCGCTGCGTCGTCGCGATGTCCGCGCGGCGATCCTTGGCGAGGAGGATGAACCTGTCACGTCATACGAGCGCAAGCAGCGGGCGTTCATGCGGTCAGCGTTGCCGTCGTGCTATCTCCTGACGGGTGTGCCCGACTACGAACAGACTCGTGATCGGTCGCTCGGAGCGCGCTCCGAGGCGGCGGGTTGCACTCTGGACGAGGTGATCTACGACGGCATGCTGGCGGCCGACGACGTGATGGTGCTGTACCCGATGTACAACTACGCCGACGCCGACCACACGGTGCTCTACGAACAGTTGCAGTACCCCGACGCAGTGGTCGGCACGAACGACGGCGGCGCCCACTGCGCCTACACATGCGATGCCTCGATTCCGACCTTCTTGCTCAGCCATTGGGCGCGTGATCGCCAGCGTGGCCCGCGTCTCGCGCTCGCCGAAATCGTGCGCCGGCTGACATCGCAACCCGCCGCCCTGTACGGCATGTCCGACCGCGGGACGGTGCGGGTGGGTCTGCGCGCCGACCTCAACGTGATCGATGCCGAACGTGTGCGCCTCACGGTGCCGCGAGCAGTGCACGACCTTCCTGGAGGAGCGACACGGTTGTTGCAGGATCCCGTCGGGTACGACCTCACGATGGTGCGCGGCACGGTGACACGCCGCAATGGCAGCGACACCGGGGCTCGCCCAGGACGACTGGTGAGACGCTGATGGCACTCGATGTGCGGCCCCATATCGACCCCGCGTGCACGGCGATCGTGAACATGGAGTGTCAGGTCAACCTGCTCGGCGAGCAGTCCATCCTGCCAGGGCTCGCAGCAGCGGCGCAGCAGATTGGTCTGGTGGACAACTGTGCGGCGATGTTCGCTGCCGGTCGCTCCAAGGGCGTTCGCATCTTCTACTGCACCGACGAACGCAGGCCCGATGGCTTCGGTTTCGCGCGCAACACGATGGTGCACTTGCGCATGTCCGGCGGAGGTGATGGTTCGGGCGGCCACGGTCCGGTGATGTCGAAGATCGCCCCGCAGCCGGAGGATGTCGTGTTCCGGCGCGAGCAGGGCCTCACCGGCTTCTATGCCACCGGACTTGACTCGTATCTGCGCAACACGGGTGTGTCGACGCTCATCGTCACCGGTGTGTCGCTGAACATCGCCGTGTTGGGAACCGCGATCGAGGCGATGAACGCCGGCTACACGGTGGTGGTGCCCTCCGACTGTGTCGCCAGCGACCCGCCTGAGTACGCCGAGCATGCGCTGAAGTACACGATGCGCAATATCGCCTTCGTGGTTTCATCGGCGACGATCATCGACGCCTGGTCGTAGAGGCGCTCAGGGCAGCGAGAGCGCAGCGATCCCTGGCCTGCGCCTTGGCGGACCGTGGGTCGTGGCCCATCTGACTCGTCTCGTCTTCTCGGTCAGTGGCCACCGGCAGTACGGTCGACCAGGTTCCGCAGTTTCGTCCATTACGGAGGTCGATGCCACTTGAGCGCAACAACTCGCACCGGAGGTCTGCTCGACGGACTGAAGGTCATCGATCTCTCGCTCTGGCAGCCCGGCCACGTCGCCACACAGTTACTTGCCGACCTCGGTGCCGACGTGCTGAAGGCCGAACCCCCGGGCGGCGACCGGATGCGCCCGCAGGGTGATCGTTATCTGAACTGGAATGGCCACAAGCGCAGCGCCGTGTTCGATCTGAAGAACCCTGACGACCGGGCGCGATTGCTGAGCCATGTCGCTGAAGCGGAAGTGGTGGTCGAAGGGTTCCGCCCCGGTGTGGCCGATCGCTTGGGGGTCGGCTTCGACGCGCTCCGCGCTGCGAATCCATCGATCGTGCTCTGCTCGCTCACCGGCTTTGGTCAGTTCGGGCCGCTGTCGAATGTGGCCGGGCACGACTACAACTACCAGGCCTACGCGGGCGCATTCACGTTCCGCGAAGGTGAGCAGCCGGCGCATGCGGGAATGCTGGTGGGCGACATGGGCTCGGGCCTGGCTGCCGCGTTCGCGATCCTGGCTGCTGTGCTGTGTGCCCGTCGCACCGGCGAAGGTGAACACATCGATCTTGCGATCACCGACCTGCTGGCGGCGTGGGTGCTGCCCACTGGCCCGATCGACGGACGCGACGGCACGGTTGCGGCAGCGGACGACCTTCCCGGTTTGGGTTGCTACCGCACACGCGACGACAAGTGGGTCGAGCTGGGCGTGTACAGCGAGGATGTTCTGTGGAGCCAGATGTGCACCGGGCTCGGCCTCGAACATATCGCCGCGCTCGACATGTCCGCTCGTGCTGCGCAGGCAGTGCAGCTGTGCGCTGAGTTGACCGCCGCGATCGGGTCACGTGATCGCGCTGACCTGATCGAGGTGATGCTGCCGCTCGGCGTCCCGATGGCGCCGATCCTGACCCGAGACGAGATGCTCGCGCACCCGCACTTCTGGGAGCGCGGGGTACTGCAGCACGACGACAGCGGTCGGCTTCGTGCCGGTCACCCCATCCGCTACGGCGAGCATCCGGCGCTCCCACCGGGTGACGCTCCAACGTTGGACGAGCACCGCTCTGTCGGCTTCGCCTGATACCCTAGGGGGTATGTGCAGACGAGTGACGTGCAAGACTTGTGGCAAGCCGAACTGGGCCGGGTGTGGCGCCCACGTGGAGACAGTGTTGGGCGATGTGCCCAAGGCCGAGCGGTGCCGCTGTCGCGAGGGTGTGAAGCCTGCGGCGAAGGCACCAGCGAATGCGAAAGCGACTGCGGCTACCGGGGCGACGGACGACGCCTCGGCGGTCAGTCGCTTCAAGCGTTGGCTGCAGCAGTAGTCAGCAGCAGTCAGTTGACAGGTGCGCCAGCAGGTTCAGTTGACAGGTGCGTTGGTGTTCACCCGTAGCCCGGGGAACTGACCCAGACGCTCGAGCGCGGCCACCGTGCTGCGCATCGCGTCGGCGGGCACCGGGTGACTGATGAGGAAACCCTGTGCCTTGGTGCAGCCGAGATCGCTGAGCACCTGCAACTGGTGGACACTCTCGACACCTTCGGCGACCATGTCGAGGCCGAGTGAGCGGCCCATGGCGATGATGGTGCGCACCAGGCTGCGGTCGTTCGGGTTGTCGGCGACACCGTGGACGAAGGCCCGGTCGATCTTGATCCGCTGCAGCGGGAACTTCTGCAGCAGCGACAGCGACGAGTAGCCGGTACCGAAGTCGTCGAGCGCCACCCGCACGCCGAGCGAACGCAGGCGACGCAGCGTTGCCAGGGCGAGTTCGGGTTCGGAGATCATGATGCTCTCGGTGATTTCCAGCCACAGCAGTTGCGGCGAGACACCCGAACGGGTGAGGGCCTCGCTGACGATGGCCGGGAAGTTGGTGTCGCTGAGTTGACGCGGCGACACGTTGACCGACATCGTGGCCGATGGGCTGCAGACCCCTTCGTCAATCCAGCGACGGAGTTGCGTGAGGGCGTCGAGCAGCGCCCACGAACCGATGGGAACGATGGTGCCCGTGTCCTCGGCGATGGGGATGAACTCGGCGGGGGAGACGATGGTGCCGTCCGCCTGCTGCCAGCGCATCAGCGCTTCGAAGCCGACGACATCACCTGACTGCAGGTCGAGGATCGGCTGGTGGAACAGCCGAAGTTCGCGCCGGTCGAGGGCACGGTAGAGCGCGGTTTCGACGGCGAGGCGATGGGCGACGCGTTCGTGCATCGACTCGTCGTACACGGCCAGGCAGTTGCGGCCTGCGTCCTTGGCGCGGTACATCGCCGTGTCGGCATGGCGAACCAGGTCTTCAGCGGTCGTGCTGGCGGTGGGGTTGATCGCTGCCACACCAACGCTGGCAGTGACGAACACATCGCCCTGGCTGAGGGCGAGCGGCTCGCGGAATACGGCGAGCAGCCGCTCGGCGGAGGCCATCGCTGCGCCCTGCGACTTGGCGTGGGCATCGAGCACCACGTACTCGTCGCCCGACAGGCGAGCCACGACGGCGTCGGCAGGTACTGCATTGACGAGGCGGCGGGCCACGGTGACCAATACCTCGTCGCCGGCAGCGTGGCCGAGCGAGTCGTTGATGTTCTTGAAGCGATCCAGGTCGACGAAGAACAACGTGGGGTGCTTGTCCGAGTCCCAGCTGGTGCGCAGGAGTTCGTTGATCTTCTGGAGCATCACGACGCGGTTGGGGAGGCCCGTGAGCGGATCGGTCTGGGCGCCGTGCAGCAGCTCGGCCTGAGCCTTGCTGTTGGAGCGCACCGCGGTGACCACTCGCAGGGTGACCACAGCGGAGAGCACGAGCGCCGACGCGAAGCGAACGATGCGGTCGGTGGGGTCGTTGGGGGAGGTGGCGGCCAGCACGACGACTGGCAGCAGCAGCGAGGTCGTGGTGACCAGCAGGCGGCCGATGGAGTCGGGTTTCGGGCTGGGCTGGGGGCGACCGAGTTCGTGGATGCTGGGGTGTAGGAAGGCGGCGCTGGCGACGAAGTACGCCATCACGTACATCGGCAGGGCGAAGCGATCGGCGCCGGGGCCCAGGTGGTGGGCGTCGATCATCGCGTAGGTCATGTCGCCGCTCATGTTGAACGCGAGCGCGGTGGCGACCATCCAGATGGCCGGTGGGCGTTGGTGGCGGTTCAGCAGGAGCACCACGGTGAGGAACAGCACCACGGACGAGGTCGGTTGGTAGAGGCCGTACAGCACCACACCGACCGAACGGTTGTCGGTGGCCTGGTTGATCGACTGCACCAACGTGGCCCAGCTGATGATCCAGGCGCCGAGTGCGACGATCAGCGCATCGCCCCAGATACTGCGTGTGGGGCCGGGCAGGCTGCTACGTACAAGGGCGACGAGTCCGCCGACGAGGCTGGTGACAGCCAACAGGACGAAGATGACTGCCAGCGGCGACTCATAGGTGGGGTTGTTGCCGGAGATGACCTGCTCGCCGACGTACAGCACTCCCACGGCACTGAACAGGATGATTGGGCGCCACGACACATTGCGCAAGCGTCGAGCGATGAGCAGAGTGGGAATTACCTGCAGGGCAGCGACTACGTAGACGCCGTCGCGGATGGTGGCGTCGGACGCG
The DNA here is from genome assembly GCA_903919215.1 of uncultured Acidimicrobiaceae bacterium. Lineage (GTDB taxonomy): Bacteria > Actinomycetota > Acidimicrobiia > Acidimicrobiales > Ilumatobacteraceae > UBA668. Next base: position 1,674 of record CAIXHI010000359.1, on the reverse strand, counting down.
GCAAGGCCAGCGGCAGTCAACGCGACGCCGATGACCAGGTACACCCAACTCAACCGTGCCGGTTCCTTGCTCACTGTCCTCCCAGAACTGCGGTGAGGCGGGGCGTCCCGCTGCGCTGGACACTATCCACCAGTCCACCCCGCAATGGTGCATATGCTACGCGCATGCTCACCGGTTCGCGCAATAGGCGTCAAGGCTCGCGCCCTGCGCGCGAATGGCTGTCGTGCCCTCGGTGCACAGGTGATCGGGGTCGCTCATGTATGTGACTCGTCACTCCAATCTCACCGACCCGGTGCTGAGCGATCGCCTCTGGGATCTCTACGAGGCCTCGTACTTGCCGATGAACGACAAGTCGCCCAGCCACGAAATGCTGTTCCGCGATGAGTTCGAGGATGCACTTCGCGAACCGTCGAACCGGATCTGGGTGCTGTGGGACGACAACTCGCCGGTCGCAATGGGTCTGATCGCCACCGAGATCGGGCGCACTCGCTATCTCAGCCGGGCCTACTTCGAGGGCCGGTTCCCCGATCATGCTCGCCGCGGTGCGGTCCACTACATCATGTTGCTCGTGGTCCACCCGGTGTACGCAGCACAAGGTGCCATCGTCCGCCTGGCGCGCGAGGCACTCCAGCGCGAGGCCGCCGACGGGGCCTTGCTGGTGTTCGATGCTCCCGAGGCGCATCAGCCAGGTGAGACGGGTGGGTTCGCCGAGATGATGGAGCGACTGACGAAAGCGTTCGTCGGTCCTGCCCCGATCGTGCACCTTGGTGCGTCGTATTACTTCGCGGTCGATTTCGCGGCGCTCAGCGAGGCCGACCCCACCAACCCGCTGCGCATCCCCGCCCGTCAGCGCCGGTGAGCACCTCGTATTCGCTACCGTATGCGTGAATGAATCCACCGACGGGTCGTCCATGACCACCTTGGCCAAGCCGTACACGGTGATCGTGCCGGGTGATCACCTGATGTCTGCGCTCGTGGGGCAGCGCGATGTCCATCTCCGTCAGATCGAGGCAGCGTTTCCCGAGGCCACCGTCGTGGTGCGGGGCAACGAGATCATCATCGGCGGCGCCCAGGCAGAGCATGTCGGGCGTTTGTGCGAGGAACTGATCAGCCTGTTGCAGCAGGGTCAGCACCTCGACGACTCCAGCCTGCGCCGCAGCATCGACATGATGGGTCAGAACGAGCGGCCCAGTCGCGTGCTCACCGACGACATTCTCCGTGGCGCCAAGGGGAAGTCGATCCGGCCGAAGACCGCTGGGCAGAAGCATTACGTCGATGCCATCCGGCACCATGTGATCACTTTCGGCCTTGGCCCGGCCGGTACCGGCAAGAGTTGGCTGGCCGTGGCGATGGCGGTGCATGCCTTGCAGACCAAACAGGTGCAGCGCATCATCCTCACGCGTCCGGCAGTGGAAGCTGGTGAGCGACTGGGTTTCCTTCCTGGCGATCTGATGGCCAAGATCGATCCGTACCTGCGCCCGTTGTACGACGCGCTGTACGACATGGTGGAGCCCGAGGGTGCCCAGAAGTTGCTCGAGCGTCAGGCGGTGGAGGTGGCACCGCTGGCCTTCATGCGCGGCCGCACGCTGAACAACAGCTTCATCATCCTCGACGAGGCGCAGAACTCGACCCCTGAGCAGATGAAGATGTTCCTCACCCGCATCGGGTTCGGGT
>CAIXHI010000358.1 GCA_903919215.1 uncultured Acidimicrobiaceae bacterium | reverse complement strand
TGCCGTGCGTCCAGTCGAACGCCTGGGTCACCAGCGGCACCGTGGTGCGGCGACGGCCACCGAACAGGATCGCGCTGATCGGCACGCCGGCGGGGTCTTGCCACTCGGGAGCGATCGACGGGCACTGCTCAGCCGGAGCCGTGAAGCGGGCGTTCGGGTGGGCGGCGGGCGACTCGGTCTCGGCCGTCCAGGGGTTGCCCTTCCAGTCGGTGGCGTGAGCGGGCTTGTCGTCGCTCATCCCTTCCCACCACACATCGCCGTCAGCGGTGAGTGCGGTGTTCGTGAAGATGCTGTTGCCCCACAGGCTGTGCATCGCGTTGGCGTTGGTGTCCCAGCCGGTGCCGGGGGCCACGCCGAAGAAGCCGGCTTCGGGGTTGATCGCGTACAGGCGGCCGTCGGGGCCGTACTTCATCCAGCAGATGTCGTCGCCGATGGTCTCGGCCGTCCAGCCCGGGATCGTGGGCACGAGCATCGCCAGGTTGGTCTTGCCACAGGCGCTCGGGAACGCGGCAGCGATGAACTTCGACTCGCCCGCCGGGTTGGTGAGCTTGAGGATGAGCATGTGCTCGGCCAGCCAACCGGCATCGCGAGCCATCACCGAGGCGATGCGCAATGCGAAACACTTCTTGCCGAGGAGTGCGTTGCCGCCGTAGCCCGAGCCGTAGCTCCAGATCTCACGGGTGGTGGGGAAGTGCACGATGTACTTGTTGTCCGGGTTGCACGGCCACGACGAGTCGGCCTGACCCGCTTGGAGGGGGGCACCCACCGAGTGCAGACACGGCACCCAATCGCTGTTGCCGAGTACGTCGAGCGCACCCTGGCCCATACGGGTCATGATGCGCATGCTGACGGCGACGTAGGCGCTGTCGGTGAGCTGCACCCCGATGTGGGCGATGGGCGAACCGAGCGGTCCCATGCTGAACGGCACCACGTACAGGCGGCGGCCCTTCATGGCGCCGGCATAGAGCTTGGTCATCTCGATGCGCATCTCGGAGGGATCGCGCCAGTTGTTGGTCGGGCCGGCATCTGCGGCGCTGTCGCTGCAGATGTACGTGCGGTCCTCCACGCGGGCGACATCGCCCGGATCGCTGTGCGCCCAATAGCTATTGGGGCGCTTGGCTTCGTCGAGCTTGGTGAACGTACCGCTGTCGACCAGACCCTGGCAGAGCGTTTCGTACTCCTCCGCCGAGCCGTCGCACCAATAGACGTCGGTGGGCTGGAACACTTCTGCCCAGTCGGCGACCCATTGCTGCAAACGGGCATTCGTCGTGGTTCCGGTCATGCGGGGAACTCCCTCTCTCGATCCACGGTTGCCGCACGGGGGATGGTGCAGGTCGCGAAGTTGTCGTAACGGATTCTGGCAAACATGTGCCAGGAAACAGAAAAGCCCGACCTCAGTGGCCGGGAGTTTCCATGTCGATCTCGCTGCCGAGGCGCAGGGTGGTGGCCCGGCCGTCGGCGTCGAGAACGAAGATCACTCGCTGCCCCTGGCGGAGCATGCGAAAAATCGAACCGTCGAGGGCGTTCCCAGCGAGGTCGAGTTCCTTCAGGTCGGTATCGCGGACGACGATGCCGTCACCCGACACCGGGTCGTAGCTCTTGATGACGCCCTGCACGGCAGAACTCAGCCGGCCTTGACGATCTTGCCGCTCTTGATGCAGCCGGTGCACACGTGCAACCGCTTCGGCGAACCGCCGACGAGGGCCTTCACCCGCTGGATGTTCGGACTCCAGCGGCGCTTGGTGCGACGGTGCGAGTGCGAAACGCTCATACCAAACGAGGGGCCTTTGCCACAGACTTCACATACTGCTGCCATGTCGTAACTTCTTCCGGGAGCGATCTCAACGAGCGCAGAGATGCTATCAGCGGGTTTCCTGAGCGCCCACCTCGGCGGTGCCGTCAGTAGTGTGGCGGCCGTGACCGCTTTGGAACACCTCAACCATCGTGCGCTGCGCGACACGGTCATCACGTTCCGCGACACGATGAAGGTCCACGCCGCCGGGATCAACCGGCTGAACGTGTACCCGGTGCCCGATGGCGACACCGGCACGAATATGGCCCGCACCCTCGATGCGGTCGTGGCCGAACTCGCTGGAGCCGACACCGAAGGTGCCGATGGCCAGAACGCCACCTGTGACGCGATCAGCCACGGCAGCCTGATGGGGGCCCGCGGGAACAGCGGCGTGATTCTCAGCCAGATCCTGCGTGGCCTGGCGGGCACGATGAAGGGTGCCACGCCTCATGCGTTTCCTTCAGGGGCTACGGCGATGAAGGTCGCCGAAGCGCTGAAGGCCGCCTCGGCCGCTGCGTACCAGGCCGTGCTGAAGCCGATCGAGGGCACGATCCTCACCGTGGTGCGCGAATCGGCAGACGCTGCCCACCTCGCCGCGAGCGAGGGCGCCACATTGTCGGGTGTGCTGCACGCTGCTCGCCTCGCCGGGAAGTCGGCCCTCGACCGCACGCCCGAGATGTTGCCCGTGTTGAAAGAAGCCGGCGTCGTCGATGCTGGCGGTGCCGGGTTCCTGTTGTTGCTCGACTCGGCGCTCTACGTGGTCGACGGTGTGCCGTTGCCCCTGCCGGAGGATTTCGAGGGTCTGTCGGTCGCCCAGTTCGAAGCGGTGGCCCTTCGGCACAGCGAGAGCGG
>CAIXHI010000357.1 GCA_903919215.1 uncultured Acidimicrobiaceae bacterium | reverse complement strand
AGGCATACGTCGCCAGGAAGACAAGGCTGAACGGCTCCAGGCTGGCGTACGGCAACACGAGGATGCCGGAGACTGCAGCGAACGTGCTGCCGATCATCCACGCCATGCGCTGCACGCGGACGGTGCTGGTGCCGAGGAGTTCCAGCAGGTCGGGGTCGTCGACTGCGGCGCGCATCTTCAAGCCCAGGCGACTGAAGCGGAACACGCAGTACAGCGCAACCACGGCGACGATCGCGATTCCGGCGGTGAGCAACTGATCACCAAAGATGTTCACGTCCAGAATGCGGTAGCGGTAGCGCGCGCGGTTGCTGAACGGTATGAAACGCTCCACTTTCAGCCCGTTGTTGGAGAGCGGGTAGAAGACGAGGCACAGCGCTGGCACGACCACCGTCAGTCCGACGGTGCCGACGATCTTCATCGTCGTTCGCTGCCGGGAGAGGTTCCTGGCCATGAGCTCGAGCACGATGCCCAGCAGTGGGCCGGCGATCAGCAGGCTGACGAAGACGCCAACCTTCCAATCCCAGCCCAGAGTGATGCGCATCCAGTAGAAGAGAAGACAGGCTGCGGTGAGGATTGCGCCGTGCCCGAAGTTGAAAATACCTGATGTCTTGTAGGTCAGTACGAGGCCGGTGCCAGCAAGGCCATAGATCATGCCGGTGACAAGACCGGTGATGATGAAGGGGAGCAGACTACTCATTGCACGCCTCGTGATCTGTGGCACTAATTCGAGCTGGCATCGGTGGACTCCCCCAAGTCAGAGCGCTACCGCGAGTGCGGAAGCTGCGGAGATGAAATCAATTGCACTGCGGGAAGGGGGACGGACCACGCGGCCCGCCCCCCTTCGAGTTCGTCAGGTGAGGTGACTCACGCAGCCGGGTAGCACTGGATGGTGAGGCCGCCCAGCGGGTTGGTCATCTTGCCGTCCTTGAGGATGTACGGCCAGAAGCAGTTGCGGTTCTTCGACGGGCCAGGCTGGCCCTTCGAGAACGTCGTCGGGGCGATCAGGCCGCCCAGCGTCTCGTCCTTGATGGTGTACATGTTCGCCAGCGTGTCGGTCGCGGTCGGCTCGTCGACGAGCGACGCATTGGCCTTGGCGAACAACTGCAACACGCTCCACAGAGCGGTGGAGCTCGGGTCGTTGATGCCGTCATCGGTGACGCCGCTGGCCTTCATCGCATCGAGGTACTCGGTGACGAGCGGGTCGTCGACGAACCACGGGAATCCGTTGAGACCACCGGCGAGGGTGATGCCCTTGGTCAGCAGCAACGGACCGGACACCGAACCTGCGGACGCGCCCCAGATGCCCGTGTAGCCCTGATCGGTGCACGAGGCAACGAGGCCAGTGGCCAGCGAGCGACCGCCGCTGATCTGGATGAAGTCGACGCCATCGGCAATCCACTTGATGCACTCAGCCGAGTAGTCGGTCGCGGTCGAGCTGACCTTGGTGGTGCCGCCGACCTCGAGGCCCTCGGCCTTCGTGGTGGCTTCGAACACGGGGCCGGCCTGCGAGCAGGCCTCGACCTCGGCACACGCGGCAACAGCCAACTTGGTGGCGCCGGCTGCCTTGGCACCCAGCACCTGCTCATCGACCACGGCACCGAACGTGGTGGTGATCGGGAACACAGTGTCAGCAGCGCACGGGATCGGAGCCGGCTTCGGGCCGCACTCGACCTTGAACGCCGCGATGCCGCCGCCCCACAGGGCCGGGCTGTAGCCGACACCCATGATCGGGATACCGGACGCGATCAGCGCCTCGGCCTGGCTGGCTTCGGTGCTGCTCGAGTTCGACAGGAACAGCACCGGCTTCTTGGCCAGGATTTCAGTGGTCTGCGAAGCAGCCTTGGCCGGATCGCCGCCCGTATCACGAATGTCGAGCTCTACGGGGTGACCGTTGATACCGCCCTTGGCGTTGATGTAGGCGACCCACGCCTCGGCGACCTTGATGCCCTCGGGACGGCTGGTGACGCCCGTGGTGTCCATCGTGCCACCGATCAGGATCGACGACTTCGGCGGAAGGGTCGTCTCTGCCGGAGCAGCGTCGGTGGCGACCGGCGCGGCGGTCGTCGTCGATGCGGTCTTGTCATCGCTGCATGCGGCGAGAACCGAGGCGGCGACGACAACGCCCGCCACCAGTCGACGACGAATGGATTTAGTCGTAGAAATCAATATCTTCCCCCTTGTGAGTAGCGGCCAACTGCCGCTGCCGAACATATTAGGTGTACTCATTCACCTCTGTCCAGCGATTCCTCACCATGGTCAGGGCTGCTCCAGCAAGATAGGGACACCGAATAACGATCGATAGCCCACATCGTCATCATCGTGCGCACGCACGCCGCCATCAAACGATGCCGGCACTGTGCAGTCTCGCGATCTGCTCCTGGTTGAGGCCGAGTTCGGCGAGCACTTCGTCCGTGTGCTCGCCCAGCAGTGGCGCCGGGTGCTCGATCGCGAACGGTTGCCCTTTCACGGGGGCTGCCCAGCCGACGCTGGTGAACGGCCCGGCGTGCGGGTGCACCGATTCGTGGATGATGCCGCGCGACTTCAGATGCGGATCGTCGCGCAGGTCGGCGACCTGGTTGGCCGGCCCGAGCGCAATGTCGGCCTCCAGCGCCAGCGCGGTCCACTGGGCCTGTGTGCGCGTGTGGAAGATCTCCTGCAACACGTGCGCCAGGCTGTCGCCGCCGACACCAGAACCAAAATCGACCGGGGCACTCTCGTCGTTGCTGGACAGCAGATCGTCGCGACCGACCGCCCGGCAGAAGTTGCCCCAGAACTTCGACTCGATCGCGCAGAACAACATGAACTTGTTGTCGCTCGTCT
>CAIXHI010000356.1 GCA_903919215.1 uncultured Acidimicrobiaceae bacterium | reverse complement strand
TGCCACGAGTGGCATCGATCTTGTCGTATTCGATCTCCGGGAACACCGTCTGGTCGCTGAGACCGAAGGTGTAGTTGCCCCGGCCATCCCAGCTGAAGGCCGGCAGACCGCGGAAGTCGCGGATACGGGGAATGGCCACTGCGATCAGACGATCGAGGAACTCCCACATCCGGTCGCCGCGCAGCGTGACCTTGCAACCGATGGACTGACCTTCACGCAACTTGAAGTTGGCGATCGAGGTACCGGCCTTGGTAATCACGGGCTTCTGACCGCTGATCTTGGCCAGGTCGGAGACAGCACCCTCGAGCAGCGACGGCTGCTGGGTGGCCCTGCCGACGCCCATGTTGATCACGATCTTCTCGAGCTTGGGCACCTGCATCGCATTGGTCAAGCCGAGATCGGCCTTCAACGCTGCCTTCACCTCATCGTGGTACTTCTGCTTGAGGCGAGGAGCACTGGTTGTAGCGGCGGTCATGAGATCACCTCACCGGTTCGCTTGGCGACGCGCACCTTGGTGCCGTCGGGCTGGATCTGGTAGCCGACGCGAGTGGGCTTGCCCTTGTGGACGAGCATCACGTTGCTGGCGTCGACCGGCATATCGCGGTCGATGATGCCGCCCTGCTGATTCGACTTGCGCGGCTTGCTGTGCTTCTTGGCCGTGTTCACGCCGTTGACAATGACCTTGTTGCGAGTGGGCATGACCTGCACCACTTCACCCTCGGTGCCCTTGTCCTTGCCGGCGATGACGACGACGGTGTCGCCCTTCTTGAGCTTCATGGTCACAGCACCTCCGGGGCCAGCGACACGATGCGCATGAACTTCTTGTCACGCAGCTCACGACCGACGGGCCCGAAGATTCGGGTACCGCGCGGCGTGAGATCGTCCTTGATGATCACGGCGGCGTTTTCATCGAAGCGGATGTAGCTGCCGTCGGGACGGCGCCGTTCCTTCTTCGTGCGGACGACGACGCACTTGACGACGTCGCCCTTCTTGACGGCTGCACCGGGGATCGCGTCCTTCACCGTGGCGACGAAAATGTCGCCAATGCCAGCGTAGCGACGACGGGTACCGCCGAGCACCTTGATGCAGAGCACTTCCTTGGCGCCGCTGTTGTCGGCGACGCGGAGGCGGGATTCCTGCTGAATCATTTGGCACGCTCCAAGATCTCCACGACGCGCCAGCGCTTGTTCTTGCTCAGCGGGCGGGTCTCCATCACGCGGACCTTGTCGCCAATGTTGACGTCGTTGGACTCGTCATGTACGTAGAGCTTCTTGGTGCGCATCATGAACTTGCCGTACTTGGGGTGACGGACACGCTCGATGACGGCAACCACCGCGGTCTTGTCCATCTTGTTGGACACGACCAGACCCTCGCGGGTCTTGCGATTGTTGCGCTCACTGATTTCGGCTTCGTTCTGTTCTTCGGACATCACTTGCTCCCCTCCGCCAGCGCAATCTCCCGGGCGCGGATGTGGGTGTTGATACGGGCGATCTGGCGACGAACCTTGCTCATCTCGGCGTTGTTGTCGAGCTGACCGGTTGCGTTGCGGAAGCGAAGGTTGAGGGCTTCCTGCTTGGTGGCCCGCAGCTCTTCGACGAGGGCCGCGAGATCCATTTCCTTCAGCTCGGTATTGGAGCGAGCCATCAGATGATCTCCTCACGGGTAATGATGCGTGCCTTGATGGGGAGCTTCTGGATCGCCTTGGCCATTGCGGACCGGGCGGTCTCCTCGTTCGGATACGAGAGCTCGAAGAGCACGCGTCCGGGGCGGACGACTGCCACCCAGAACTCGGGGTTGCCCTTGCCGGAACCCATGCGGGTCTCGGCCGGCTTCTTGGTGACCGGCTTGTCCGGGAAGATGTTGATCCAGACCTTGCCACCACGCTTGATCGCGCGGGTCATGGCAATACGAGCGGCTTCGATCTGGCGGGCGGTCAGCCAGCCCGGCTCGAGCGCCTGGATGCCGTACTCGCCAAAGGCGAGTTCGGTGCCACCCTTGGAGTTACCGAACGTACGACCGCGGTGGTGCTTGCGGTGTGCGACTTTACGGGGCATCAACATGTTGGATCAGTCCTCCCCACGGAAATGCGGGGCTTCGTGAGCGCCACCGTGTGTACGGCGAGCGATCTCTTCTTCCTCGTCGAGCAGCTTCTCCAGCTCGGGATCAGCTTCCTTGATCAGCGGGGCGGCCTCGACTTCGGGCTCGTCCTTGCGACGGGCACCTGACGAGACGACCTTGCGGGCGGCACCGGCCGGGCCGGCAGCTTCGCCGACGGCCATGGCGGCTTCGCGAGCGATCTTGTCTTCGGTCTGTGCCTTATAGGGCACGATGTCGCCCTTGTAGATCCAGACCTTGACGCCGACGCGACCGCTGGAGGTACGAGCCTCACGCAGGCCGTAGTCGATGTCGGCACGCAGCGTGTGCAGCGGCACCCGACCTTCGCGGTACCACTCGGTACGGCTCATTTCGGCACCGCCGAGACGACCCGAACACTGCACGCGGATACCGAGTGCGCCGGCCTTCTGGGCGTTCTGCACCGCACGCTTCATCGCACGACGGAACGCAATGCGGTTGACGAGCTGGTCGGCGACACCCTGAGCGATGAGCGCTGCGTCGAGCTCGGGGCTCTTGATCTCGACGATGTTCAGCTGCACCTTCGGGTTGCCGGTGATCTGCGTGAGCAATGCACGCAGTTCGTCGGCCTGGGCGCCACGACGACCGATGACGATGCCCGGACGAGCGGTGTGGATGTCGATCCGCACCTTGTCGCGAGTGCGCTCGATCTCGATGCGGCTGACCGCAGCGGACTCGAGCTTGGTCATCAGCGCACGGCGGATCTTCCAGTCCTCGGTGAGGTATTCCTTGTACTCGCGCTCGCTGAACCAGCGGCTCTTCCAGTCGGTGGTGACGCCGAGTCGGAAGCCGTACGGGTTGATCTTCTGACCCATCAGTTGGTCTCCGTTTCCGGCGTATCGGTGGTCTCGACCGTTTCGACGACGTCGGCCGCAGCCTCGTCACCATGGTCGTGATCGTGGTCGTGATCGTGATCGTGATCGTGGTCGTGATCCTTGGCAGCAACCGCACGCTCACGGCTGCGCTCGACGCGCGCCTTGCGGCTGGCCGAGGTGCCGCCAACTGCAGCGCCACGGCGGCGACCGCCGGCGGTGCGCTTGGCCTCACGTGCCTGCACGACTTCAATACGAACGTCGTCGAGACGAGCCACGATGATCGTGATGTGGCAGGTGCGCTTCTTGATGCGACCGGCGCGGCCACGAGCACGGGGGGTGAAACGCTTCAGCGTCGGGCCCTCGTCGGCGAAGCACGCCTTGACAAACAGTTCCTCAGGATCCTGCTCGTCATTGTGCTGGGCGTTGGCCACAGCGCTGGCGAGCACCTTGCGGATGGTGCCGGCAATCTCGCGGTCGGTGAACTGCAGCACCTCGTCGGCGTTGCGCACCGGCAGGTCGCGGATCAGGTTCAGCACGACGCGGGCCTTGGAGGCCGACGAGCGAATGTAGAGCGCGCTCGCCTTCGTGCCACTGCGTTCGCCGGCGACGAACGACTTCTCGTTGAGCTTCGGACCGGTCATCAGCGGCGACCCTTCGTGTTCTTTTCCTGGCCAGCGTGGTACTTGAAGGTACGAGTCGGGCTGAATTCGCCCAGCTTGTGCCCGACCATGCTTTCGGTCACATAGACCGGCACGTGCTTGCGACCGTCGTGGACGGCGATGGTGTGACCGACCATGTCGGGGATGATCGTGCTGCGACGGCTCCAGGTCTTGATGACCTTACGCTCGCCGGCGGCGTTCTGATCGTCGACCTTCTTCAGCAGGTGGTCGTCAACGAACGGCCCCTTCTTCAGGCTGCGTGACATGGGTGTTACCTCCGGCCCTTCGACGTGCGGCGACGGCGCACGATGAGCTTCTGCGTCGGCTTGTTGGTGTTACGAGTACGGACACCCTCGGGCTTACCCCAGGGGGACACTGGCGGGCGACCACCAGAAGTACGGCCTTCGCCACCACCCAGGGGGTGGTCGACGGGGTTCATGGCCACACCACGGGTCTGCGGGCGAACGCCCTTCCAGCGGTTGCGACCGGCCTTACCGATGGTGACGAGCTCGTGCTCGCTGTTGCCGACTTCGCCGATCGTGGCGCGGCAATCGATGAGCACGCGGCGCATCTCGGTGCTGGGCAGACGCAAGGTGGCGAACTCGCCTTCCTTGGCGACCAGCTGCACGGCGACGCCGGCCGAACGAGCCATCGCACCGCCGCCACCGGGGCGCAGTTCGACGTTGTGCACGGTGGTACCGACCGGGATGAAGCGCAGCGGCAACGCGTTGCCGGGCTTGATGTCCGAGTGGTGTCCGCTGCTGACGTGATCGCCGACCTTGAGGCCCTTGGGGGCCAGAATGTAGGCCTTCTCGCCATCTGCATAGTGCAGCAGGGCGATACGACAGGTGCGGTTGGGGTCGTACTCGATGGCAGCGACCTTGGCCGTGATGTCGTCCTTGACACGACGGAAGTCGATGACACGGTACGCACGCTTGTGTCCGCCACCGCGGTGACGGCTGGTCTTGCGACCGTAGACGTTGCGACCGCCGCTCTTGGAGAGCGAGGTGACGAGGGACTTCTCGGGAGTCGTCTTCGTGATCTCGGAGAAATCGGAGCTGGTCTGGAAACGACGACCGGCGCTGGTGGGCTTACGGGAACGAATGGCCATGATGGTGCGCCTCAGTGCTCGAACAGCGGGATCTCATCGCCCGCTGCCAGGGTGACGATCGCCCGCTTGGTGTCGGGCTTGGAACCGGCCTTGCCAGTGCGACGAGCGCGCGTGGCCTTGCCCTTGCGGTTGAGCGTGTTGACCTTCATGACGGTCACGCCCCAGATGCTCTCGATGGCATCGCTGATCTCGGGCTTGCTCGCGCTGGGGTGCACCTTGAAGGTGTAGACGCCCTGTTCGATCAGGCCGTAGCTCTTCTCCGACACCACAGGTGCCAGGATGATGTCGCGGGGATCTTTCATCACTCGCCATCCTCTTCGGTAGCGGCCTCTTCAGTAGCGGCCTCGTCAGTAGCGGCCTCGTCAGTAGCGGCCGGCTCGGCCTTCTTGGCGGCGGCCTTCTTGGCGGGGGCCTTCTTCGCCGGGGCATCGGCGATCACCGATGTGCCGGGAAGCGTGGACTGCGTGAAGACGACGTAGTCGTTGCACAAGATGTCGTAGGCGTTCAGCTCGTTGACTTCGATGAGCTGCACTTCCGGCAAGTTGAGGAAGCTGCGGATGGTGTTGGTGTCGGTGACATCCACCACCACGAGCACCTTGCCATCGAGACCGAGGGCGCTGAGGGCGGCCTTGGCGCTCTTGGTCTTGGGTGCATCGAAACCCCAGCTGTCGATGACGACGACCTTGCCTTCGGAAGCGCGATCGCTGAGTGCCGAGCGCAGTGCCAGCTTGATCATCTTCTTGGGGGTCTTCTGGTCGTACTTGCGCGGCTTGGGTCCGAGGGCGACGCCACCACCGCTGTAGTGCGGTGCACGGGTCGAGCCCTGACGGGCGCTGCCCGTACCCTTCTGCTTGAACGGCTTCTTGCCGCCGCCGCTGACTTCCGAGCGGGTCTTGGTGCTCTGCGTACCCGAGCGACGGGCGGCGAGCTGAGCGGTGACGACCTGGTGCATGACGGGCACGTTCGGCTGGATGCCGAAGACATCGGCGTCGAGCGTGAGGGCGCCAGCGTCCTTGCCAGAGGTGGTCTTGAGAGCGATGGAAGTCATGAGGTCACTTCCCCTTCACTGCGTTACGGACGATGACGACACCGCCGTTGGGGCCGGGCACGGAGCCCTTCACCAGCAGCAGGTTGCGCTCGACGTCGGCTTCGACCACTTCCAGGTTCAGCGTGGTGACCTGCTCGTGACCCATGTGGCCCGACATCTTCAGGCCCTTGAACACGCGACCGGGGAAGCTGCACTGGCCGATGGAGCCAGGAGCACGGTGGTGCTTGTGGTTACCGTGGCTGGCGCCCTGACCGGCGAAGTTGTGACGCTTCATCGTGCCGGCAAAGCCCTTACCACGGCTGACGGCCGTGACATCGACGCGCTCGCCCTGGATCAGGGTGTCGACCTTGATCTCCTGGCCAACTTCGAAGCCTTCGACGGAATCGAGACGCAGCTCGACCACCCGACGGCCCGGATCGACACCAGCGGCGGCAAAGTGGCCCGCCTCGGGCTTGGTGAGCTTCTTGGCGTCACGGTGGCCGTAGGTGACCTGCAGAGCCGTGTAACCATCGCGCTCGGTGGTCTTCACCTGCACAATTCGTGCGGGCTCGACGCGGAGCACGGTGACGGGAACGACTTTGTCGTTCACCCACACCTGGCTCATGGCGACCTTTTCGCCCACAATCGCTTTGAGTGCCATTTCGGCAGCCTTTTCGGTCGGACTCGGCCGAAGCCGAGCGTTTGGTTGACACACACAAATGCTCCGACGGCCAGATGGCCGGCGGAGCACCGGATTCAAGTTGTTGCCGGGCAGTTCCCACACACGAAACCGTGGGGCTTTCCCGGACATCGATTAGTTACGCCTTGCGGCGCACACGAGGAGTGGACTCTATCGGCGCTCGCGGCGCACTCCCAACCTGCCGCGCACTCTTCGCGCGCCGGTTCAGCCTGGGATCGGCACGGCGTCGAGGGTGTCGGCGAACCGACGTTGCTCGGCGACCGAGATTCCGTTGGCCGTGGCGACACCGCGCCAGGCGGCAACGGCCGCAATGATGAGCGACCACGTCTCGAGCGCGGCCGATGTTGTGTAGGCGAAGTATTCGGCTCCGTCAAGCAACGCTCGCAAGCAGCCGGCCCGGTCGGTCGCTCCGACGACGCTCGTCGCCCGATGAGCGGCCTGGTCAGGGTTGGGGTTGACGTCGAACACCGGGGCGAGCATCCATCCACCAGCGGCGTGGAGCAAGCCGTGGTTGCGAAGGTGGTCGTCGGTGTTGTTCACAGCCACGGAGAACGCGATGCGACGCCACAGTTGCCGCAGGTCATCGTTGACGTTGGCACCGTGTGCCGAGATCGCCTCCGCAATCTCGACGTAATCAGCGTCCTGGCCGTCGGTTCGGTCCAGGAGCGTCATCGCGCTGATGTAGGGGACGCGCCGCTGCCCGTCCCGATCGAATCGATCCATCAGCAGCACCGACGCGCCGCTGATCGTCTCGAGACGGTGACGAGGAACGGTGATCTCGCAGTGGGCCGCGAGGTCGAGCATGGTCGCTTCCCACGCAATCACGTCCCAGTCATCGGCGTGGTGGGGGAATTTCGCGATCGCGAGTCGGTCGCCATCACGCACCGATGCTTTCGGTCGCGCACCGCCGAGCGACGCCGAACCGGCCGCGAGGAGGAGTTTGACCGCGGTGAGGTCGTCGGCGCCCCTCGTCACCTCCCGCGTGGCAGCCAGCAACGCTGGGAGTTCGATGAGTCGCGGCACGTCGAGACTGTCTGCCACGAATGGTCCGCCACCTCGTGCTCGGAACCGCAGAGCGCCTTGGCGGGTGATGTCACTGACACCGCACAGGTAGTCGATCTCGGTGATCGCCGCCGGGGTGGTGCGCGTGTCGCGAGCGGCAGCCTGCACCCTGCGCTTGATGAGATTTCGGCCCCAGCGGTCAGGGGCGCTGTCGGCACATGCTCCCGGCAGCCCGTTGGTGGTGGCACTGCGGTCCTGCCGCCGCAGGTGAGGACTCAGGTCGAACGATCCAGGGGTGGTGAGGTAGCCGCGGTCGTACTCGAAACGGGTCGTCACTGCACCTCGACGAGCGGTGAGATACGCGATCCCGGCAAGCACGGTCGCGCCGTTGATCTCGACGTGCACCTCGAGCGCAGTCGGGGCGGACATGTCAGCGCCTCACCCGGCGCGGGAGTCGCTCGTCGGCACGAGCCCGTCCGAGTTGCGTCTCGTACGGGTCTGTGGCCACGACGAGCGAGTCGAGGATACCCAGCGCCCGGGCCACGTTGAGCACCACCTCGAACCCGACGGACGGCTCGCCACGTTCGACACGACCGACCGTGGCGCGTGTGGTGCCGGCTCGTTCGGCGACCTGTTCGGCAGTCAGATCCTGCAGCGTGCGCCAGATGCGCAGGTTCTCCCCCATCTGCTTGGCTGCTTGTTGTGTCGCGAATGGTGTCGGTCGGGCCACGTCGTCCACCTCCCGATGTCAGTGTGCCACATATGTACGGTGTAGCAACTATTAACAGCGATACTGTGCCTTATAGCGAACATTAAGAACATTCTGCCTCGGCACTGTTCGAACTACTGCAGCTCCAGCCGGAAGCGGTCGCCGGCCCGGTGGAAGCCGCACTTGGCGAGATAGGCGATGTGCGGCTCGGTGCCCGGCTCGGTGGAGATGCGGTCAATGCCGAGGCGGCGGAACACGCCTGACCCCTTGCCGTACAACCAGGTGGAGATCTGCGAGTCCCGGTACGGCTTGGTGACGTAATCGAGCGCGATCCGCAGCTCCCCCTGCTCCACCCGCCCGATCAGTGCCCCGGCAGGGAGGCCGTCGCGCATCAACAACATCGCCACCTGCAGCTCGGGCGGTGGCCCCTCCAGCGTGAACGTCGGCTGGAAACGATGGATGTCGGTGAGGTGGTAGCGCAGGAAATCGACCAGGAACGGGTCGTCGGCGGGCACGATCGTGGCCCCCAGCGACCGCTTCCCGCCCAGTTCCTGGCGCAGGAACCACACGTTCAGCAGCAGGATCGACCCATTGGTGACCACGATCGGCGGCGAGCCGAGGCGCACGCCGTAGACGATGAAGGCCAGTGCGCCGACCAATGAGATCATCCGCAGCCGAACCACCGAGGTCATCGCCAGCGACAGCACGACGAATGCCGAGGCGACGTACCCGATCAGCCCTGTGGCGTTCATGCCGGGCAGTCTCTCAGAGCCGGCCGGGAAGATCGCGTCCCAGAGCGTGGTGTAGAAGCTCGTGTGTTCCTCGAAGCTGTTGGTCAGGTTCGGGGTGCTGCGGGCAAGGCTAGTTCGCCGGGTTGATCGGTGAGGTCAGCGACGCTGGCGGCGGCGATGTAGCGGCGTTCGGCGGCGATCATTTCGTCGTTGATCTCGACGAGCAGGGCACCGACGAGGCGGATGACGGAAGCCTTGTCGGGAAAGATTCCGACGACATCGGTGCGTCGCTTGAGTTCACGGTTGAGACGTTCGATCGGGTTGTTCGACCAGATCTTGGACCAGTGCGCCGGCGGGAACCCGGTGTAGGCGAGCAGGTCGGCTTCCATGGCCTCGAGGCGCTCGGCGACACCGGGCGCGTAGGGTCGCAGCTGTTCGACAACGGCACGCAGCTGGGTGGTCGCGGTGGCTGCGTCGGGTTGCACGAAGATCGTGCGGATCAACGCGGCGATCACTTGGCGGTGGCGGTGGTTCGCTGCGGAGAGCAGGTTGCGCATCGCGTGGACGCGGCAGCGTTGCCAGGCGGCGCCTTGGAAGCAGCGGCGGATCGCTTTGATCAGCCCGGCGTGCGCGTCGGAGATCACCAAGCGCACACCGGCGAGCCCGCGGTCGGTGAGGCTGGTGAGGAACTCGCGCCAGAATGAATTGTTCTCGCTGTCGCCGACATCGAGGCCGAGGACCTCGCGATGCCCGTCAGCACGCAGTCCGGTGGCGATCACGATCGCTTTCGAGACGACCTGGCGGTGCTCGCGGACATGGACGTAGGTGGCGTCGAGCCAGACGTAGACGAACGGCTGATGATCCAACCGGCGTGTCCGCAGTACATGCACGTCGGCGTCGATCTGGGTGCAGATCCGCGACACCGTCGACTTCGAGATCCCCGACTCGCAACCCAGCGCCTTGACGAGATCGTCGACCTTCCTCGTGGAGGTGCCTGTGATGTACGCGGTCATGATCACCGCCCACAACGCTTTGTCGATCCGCCGGCGCGGCTCGAGCAGCTCCGGGAAGAACGAACCTTGACGGAGCTTGGGGATCCCGATCTCGACATCACCTCCCGGTGTCGAGAGCAGCTTCGGACGATGCCCGTTGCGTTGCGTCACACGCTCGGCCGTGCGTTCACCAGGCGCGGCACCGATCGTCGCGGTGAGCTCCGCTTCGATCAACTCCTGCAACGCGACAGTGAGGATGTCGCGCAGCGACGTCGAGAGACTGGCATCGGTGCCGAGCAGACGCGCGGCAAGGTCGGATAGGGCAAACTCGTGAGTGGTCATCGTGCGGCCTTCTTGTTGGCTTGGTCGCTTACGAGAATCGCACGATGACCACCATCACCCCGACGATGGCCGCTGACTCCTACACCACGTGATGGGACTCACCCGCCGGGGAACGCGAAACGGCCCACCGACACAAAGTCGGTGGGCCGTTCGTCTCCCCCTAAAGGGTGCGGAATTAGCTGTTCTGGATCTTGATTTCGATGTCGACACCGGCCGGCAGCTCGATGCGCTGCAGGCTGTCGATGGTCTTCGCGTTCGGGTCGACGATGTCGATCAGACGCTTGTGGACGCGCATCTCGAAGTGCTCACGGGAGTCCTTGTCAATGTGCGGTCCACGGATAACCGTGTAGCGGTGCTTGTCGGTCGGCAGCGGGATCGGGCCACGCACGGTTGCGTTCGTGCGGGTGACCGTCTCGACGATCTTGCGCGTCGACTGGTCGATGATCTCGTGATCGAATGCCTTCAGGCGAATACGGATGCTCTGTGCCATGGTGCGTCAGCTCACTTCGTGATCTTGGTGACGCGGCCGGCGCCCACGGTACGGCCACCCTCGCGGATCGCGAAACGCAGACCCTCGTCCATGGCGATCGGCTTCCCCAGCTCAACAGTGATCGTCACGTTGTCACCCGGCATCACCATTTCGGTGCCCTCGGGCAACTGAATCGTGCCAGTCACGTCAGTCGTACGGAAGAAGAACTGCGGACGGTAGTTGTTGAAGAACGGCTTGTGACGGCCACCTTCAGAAGCCGACAACACGTACACCTGCCCCTCGAAGTTGGTGTGCGGCGTGATGCTGCCGGGCTTACACAGCACCTGGCCACGCTCGACATCTTCCTTCTTCGTGCCACGCAACAGGGCGCCGATGTTGTCGCCGGCCTGACCCTGATCGAGCAACTTGCGGAACATCTCCACACCAGTACACACCGTCTTCTGCGTGTTACGCAGACCAACGATCTCCAGATCGTCACCCGTGTGCAC
>CAIXHI010000355.1 GCA_903919215.1 uncultured Acidimicrobiaceae bacterium | reverse complement strand
GTGCACAGTCAGCCGCTGCCTGCCTCGATGCTCTGATCAGCCCAGGATCGCGACAGCCAACGCATCGAGGTTCTTGGCCGCTCGGTCGGCGTTCGCCGGGCGGCGACGGTCTGCGGCGCTGCGGCACAGGCGCACCGCGAAGTCGAAGTCCTCGACGAGGTCGGGCCAACCTGCGGCCACCTCGGGCTGGATCGCTGCCCAGTACTGCTCGATGCGTGTCGCCGACTCGCCATCGCCGTTACCGGTGACGACGAGCGCCGACAACCCGGCGACCTCGTGCTGCAGCCGCGGCAACAGTTCCTGCAGCGTGCCCGCTGGCAGGGTGCTGGACGTGGATGCCGGGAGCGTCGTGTCCGCCGATGAGTTGTAGGTCGTGGGACTGCACGCACTGAGCGTCAGCAACACCGTTGCCGCGAGTGCGGTGCGACGGATCACGCGATCACCATGATGCGGTTGCTGGCATATGCGCCAACGCCCACGTGGCGACCCTCGATCTCGATGGTGGTGGTGCCGTCGGGTGACGACGCAGTGAGCAGCCCACGGTGGCCTGGAAGGATGCCGGACTCTTCTAGGAAGTCGAGCAGGCCCTCGGTGAACTCGAGTTCCTCGGTGATGCGGGCGATCGTGAACGTCTTGCCGACGGCAATCTCGCCCAACGGCACGGTGAGCGGCGCCGCATAGGTGGAGTAAGGGATCGGGTTACCGTGCGGACAGGTGGTGGGGTAGCCGAGCACGCGGTCAAGTGCCTCCTCGACCTCGCTGCTCATCACGTGTTCCCACCTGCCGGCCTCATGATGCGCCACTGCCCACGACAGACCCAACACATCGGAGAGGAATCGCTCAGCGAGGCGGTGACGACGCACGGTCTGCTTGGCGAGTGCCATCCCGGTTTCGGTGAGATTGATCGCGCCATCCGTGGTGACGAGGCCCTCGGCCTCGAGTCGGCGCACCATCTCGCTGACCGCAGGTCGGCTGACCTGAAGCCGATCAGCAATACGCGCTTGGATGACGACAACGTCGTCCTCTTGCAACTCAAAGATGCAGTTGCAATATTCTTCAAAGGCTGGATGGTGTTCACCGACCGCAGGCATGGCCTCAGGCTACTGCCCTGCAGACGAACGGGGGGATTCATCGTGCCAGGGGGTCTAGCGGATGGGGCCGACTGCGCACTACCGTGCGGACATGTCCACGGCAGTCCCGAACAAGATCCTGCTCACCGAAGACGAAATGCCTACTCAGTGGTACAACGTCATTCCCGATCTGCCGTCACCGCCTCCGCCGGCGTTGCACCCGGGAACGCTGCAGCCCGCCGGTCCGGACGACTTCGCTCCACTGTTCCCGATGGCACTGATTGAGCAGGAAGTCTCGACTCAGCGCTACATCGATATCCCGGGTGGCGTGCTCGATATCTACCGTCTGTGGCGGCCCAGTCCGTTGTTCCGTGCGCACCGCTTGGAGAAGCTGCTCGGTACGCCGGCCCGCATTTACTACAAGTACGAAGGTGTCAGCCCTGCCGGTTCGCACAAGCCGAACACTGCGGTGCCGCAGGCGTATTACAACAAGCAGGAAGGGATCCGCAAGCTCACCACCGAGACCGGTGCTGGCCAGTGGGGTACCGCGTTGGCGTTCGCCACCGCGCAGTACGGCCTGGAGTGCGAGGTGTGGCAAGTGGCTGCGTCATACCGCGCCAAGCCCGGCCGCAAGACGATGATGGAGATCTACGGTGCGACGCTGCACCCCAGCCCGAGCATGGAGACCGAGTACGGCCGCTCGCTGCTGGCACAGGATCCCAACCACCCGGGCAGCCTGGGCATCGCGATCTCCGAGGCCGTGATGATGGCCGTCGCCGATCCCACCGTGCGCTACGCCCTCGGCAGTGTGCTGAACCACGTGCTGTTGCACCAGACGATCATCGGTGAAGAGGCGTTGCTCCAGTTGGCCAAGGTCGGCGAGACACCCGATGTGCTCGTGGGTTGCACCGGCGGCGGCTCGAACTTCGGTGGCCTCGCGTTTCCGTTCCTGCGCGAGAAGCTGGCCGGGAGGATGAACCCCACCATCCGTTGTGTCGAACCGGCCGCCTGCCCCAGCCTCACCAAGGGCGAGTACCGCTACGACTTCGGCGACACCGCCGGGCTCACACCGCTGATGAAGATGCACACGCTGGGCCACGGGTTCATCCCCGACCCAATTCACGCTGGTGGCCTGCGCTATCACGGTATGTCGCCGCTGGTCAGCCACATCTACGAGCTCGGTCTCGTCGAGGCCATCGCCGTGCCGCAGATCGAATGCTTCCAGGCGGCGCTGCAGTTCGCCCGCAGCGAGGGCATCGTGCCGGCGCCCGAGCCCACTCACGCGCTGGCTGCGGCGATCCGCGAGGCGCTGGCGTGCAAGGAGTCGGGCGAGGAGAAGGTCATCCTCACCGCGCTGTGCGGCCATGGCCACCTCGACCTCGCCGCCTACGAGAGCTTCCTCGCCGGCAACATGGTCGACCGCGATCTCAGCGATGAGGCCGTTGCCGCCGCCATGGCGCAAGTGCCTGTCATCAACGCCTGATACAGCGGCACCGGATTCATTGACGCCCTAGCGGCGCTTCAACCATTGCTCCGCGTGGCGGATGCGACGTTCCAGTTCGCCGTTCGTCGCACTGCCCACGGACGTGATGCCGGACAACCGATTCAGTTCCTTCTGCACTTTTGCGTGCCCGAAGCCGGTGATGTCGACCAGCGTCTTGGCCAGTTCCATGTTGCGCTGGCGCAGTTCTTCCTTGCGTTCGGCGATGCTCTTCGCTCCAGTCAGCGGGAAGCCTGCGTCGGTGGGAATCTCGGGAAGGTCGAGCGCATCGTCGACCCCGGATGCTTCATCGGGTTCCGGTATCTCGGGCTCGTCATCGAACAACGTGAGGCCCAGCTCGGTGAAGGCGCTGACAGCCATGCCGGTGGCGAACGACGACAGCACGCTGAACAGCGACAGCTGCTCGGGCAGCATGTCGAGTTCTTGTTTCGCCGTGTACTCGGAGTCCAACTCAGATGTGAACTCATCGTCGCGTTCGGTGGGTGGCTTCAGTACGTGGCGGCGTGCCTCGGCGATCTGGAACGCGTGTGTGCGCAGTCGAGGATCATCGGGCAGGTAGACGTACGCCTTCTGGCTGGTGAGCCCACGGGTCCAGCGCACGAAGCGGCCGACGGCCTGACGGAAGAACAGTTCGGTGACCACCGTGCTGGCGTAGACGCCGACGCGCAGACGGGGGATGTCGACACCCTCGCTGACCATGCGCACGGCCACCAGCCAGGGTTTGTTGCTCTTGGCGAAGGCGGCGATCTTGTTGCTGGCGTCAGGGTCGTCGCTGACCACGACGTCGCACTCGACCTGGTAGCGGTTGCGGATCAGACGGGCGATGTCGCGGGCGTGGTCCTGATCCATGCAGATCGCCAGGCCGCCGGCGTCGGGGTGGGTCTGGCGGATGTACATCAGCCGGTCGTGCGCCTGGCCCATCACCGCTGCCAGCCAGTCGCCCTCCAGGCTGAGTGCGGCGCGTAGGCGGTGGCTGCTGCCGGCCCGGTCGAGTTCATCGTGGAAGTTGGCGCTGAGGATGCTGCCGTCCGGCGCGCTCCACTCCATCAACCCGTCGAAGCGCGGGAAGTACACCGGGCGCACCACGCCGCCGTCGCGTAGCGCGTCGGCATAACCGTAGGTGAAGTCGGGCTGCGCCTCGCCGCCGACGCCGGTTTCCTCGTAGCGCACGAAGGGGATGCTGGCGGTGTCGCTGCGGAACGGGGTACCGCTGAGGCACAGGCGGCGGTTGGCCAGCTCGAATGCGGTGCGCACACCGTCACCCCATGCTCGCTCGTCGCCGGCGTGGTGAATCTCGTCGAGGATCACGAACGCATCGTTGGCCAGACCGCGCAACTTCTTGGCCGTGTCGGGCATGCTCACCTGCTGGTAGGTGGTGACGATGCCGTGTACGTCCTTTGAAATCCCGTCAGTCGGCGACCACTGGTGGTCCAGCTCCAGGCCCATCCGGTGCGCGGCCTGCACCCACTGGGTCTTGAGGTGGGTGGTGGGGGCCACGACGATGACCCGCCGCCGCTCCTGAGCCAGCACCCAACGGGCGCAGGCCAGGGCGAACGTGGTCTTACCGGCGCCCGGGGTGGCGACGGCCAGGTAGTCCCGGTACTCGCTGGCCGCGAACTTGTCGAACGCGGCTCGCTGCCAGGGTCGGAGTTGCACACGGTCGCTCATCGGGGCCACCAGTGTGCCAAGTCACAACCGCACAACCGCGCCACCCCCCAATGTCGGCGGTGGCGCCTGACCTGTCCATACCTGAACGCCGACTTGGGTTGGGCCGCGCACAAGTCGGCGGTGGCGCCTGACCTGTCCGTACCTGAACGCCGACTTGGGCTAGATGAGGCAGATGTCGAAGGTGGCGCCGGGGGTGGCGGCCAGCAGGTCGGCCACGGCCTCACGCTGGTCGGGGGTCGGCTCCACCAGGGGTGGGTCGTGCGGGCGGGCACCGTGGGCGCGAAAGCCGATCAGTTTGAGACGCATCTGCGGGTCGATCGCGGCCAACCACTCGCCGGTGCGGCGCAGCAGGGCCGGGTCGTCGTTGACGCCTGCCAGCAGCAACAGACGCACCTCATACAGCTTGCCCATCGCGTGCAGCTGGCGGATCGAGGCGAGCACCTCGTCGTTGGGCTGCGCAGTCATCGACAGGTGGATGTCGGGGTCGAGACACTTGAGGTCGATCATCGCCCCGTCCATCACCGGGTCGAGCGATGCCCACGTGGACGGCGGGCAGGCGCCGTTCGAATCGACGAAGCAGGTCAGACGGCCGAGTTGCGGGTCGGCCTTCACCGCCGTGAACAGGCTGTGCACGAACTCGGCCTGTTGCGTGGCTTCGCCGCCGGACACGGTGATACCGCTGAGGAACGGCGCGGCCTTGCGGATCTTCACCAGCAGGTCGTCGATGGAGGTCTCGAAATGCGTGCCCTCGGCGTGGGGGATGGTCTGCGGGTTGTGGCACGCGACGCAGTCGAAGTTGCAGCCCTGCAGGAAGATCGCGAACCGGTTGCCCGGACCGTCGACGACGCTGAACGTGATAGTGCCGGCGACGAAGCCCGTACCTGTCACTTCGGCGACAACTCGTGCGCCCGCACTCGCTTCACGGCGCGTTGGGTGAGGTGGTAGCTGGCTTCCGAGCCGGCGGCGAGGTGGTCGCTGGTGTGGCGGGCGCTGCCGGTGGCGGCGATACCGGCGATATCGCTCTTGCGCACGAGGTAGCCGGTGATGCGGATGAACTCGTTCGAGTCCAGGTTGAACGTGAAGTCGCGCATACCGCTGGCGAAACCGCCGCGGATGATGTCGACCATCGCCTGCGGGTTACGCACGGCGGTCTCGTCGACGTGGAAGATGTCGCTGACCCCACTGGCGAAGAGGTGGTGGTGTGGCGCACATGTCGTGATGTGCTCGAGCATGCCCGGCTCGTCGCCGACGGGAATGCGGGTGCCGGCGGTGACGTCGTCGTCGAGGTCGATGCCACTCTGGCTGTGCAGGTAGGCGAAGCCGTTGCCGCCCTCGCAGTACGGCATGGGCCGGGCGGCCACCAGTTCGGCGACACGCTCGACGACTCGGATCGAGAGCGCGTCGGCGTCGGCGTCGTGGCCGTAGCGGGCGTCGGGCCGACCCTGGTGGGCCATCAGCAAGTTCACGCAGTCGGCCAGGCCGAAGATGCCGAACATCGCCGAGAAACGTGTGATGTCGATGAAGCCTTCGACCGCCAACCAGTGGGTCTCGTAGAACTTCTGATCCTCGACGAGCGAACGGATGCGGGCCTCGGCCAATTCGGCGGTCAGTTCCACGTAGCGGGGGAGCGTGTCGGTGAGGAAGCTGTCAACGTCGCCTTGGTGGCGCAGCGTGACTTCTTTGAGGTTCATCCGCACCAACGTGTGGGCGCCGCCGCCGATCTTCAGCGAGTTGTAGCAACTCACCGCGGCGTAGTGCTCGCCATGGTCGCCGACCATCATCGGGTGGTTGACGAAGTGCGGTTTGCCGGTCTCGAACACGGTGCGCACACCGTCCTCGATGAGGTCGTCGGGGGTGATGGTCGGGTCGACCTTCAGCGTGATGTTCGGGACGGCCTGGCGCAGGCTGCGCTCGACGCGGAAGATCGAGCGGGTGATGCGGCTGTCGTGCGGGCCGAGGTCGAGGTGGGCGAACGCGTCGGGCAGGATGCGGTCGATCTGCATCCAGAAGCGGCGCAGCTTCTTGTCCAGTTCCGCGTCGGTAATCTCCGCGTCCGGTCCGCCAGGGGCAAGGAACGGTGCGAGCACCTTGTCGAGATCGCCCAGGTACACCGGGTAGGTGGTGACGGACGGGACGTTGACGTACATGATCATCAGGAACGCGAGGGCGTCGTCGAGATCCTGCGGCGGCGGCATCTCCAGAAAGGCGAGGCCCTGCTGGATGGCCTTCTCGTAGTCGGGAAGGATGTAGCGCGCGGTGAACGGCGCGTGACCCTCGTACATGTCGCAAATGACCCGCTTGGAGAGCGCCTCGGCACAGGCCTCGGAGATGGCGGGATAGGGCAGCGACTCGGTGGCGAGCGAAGCCAGGCGACGCACCTTCTGGTCATAGCCGAGCGATCCGTCCTGCACGAGTGCAGCGGCGCGCGTCTCAAACTCATTCATGTCCACGCCTTCACGGTACGGGCATGTGTCAAGTGTCCTGTAGGGCATAAGGTCCGGTGTCGTGTTGCACTTCGAACGAGCCGGTTCCGGGCCGCCGGTGGTGCTGTTGCACGGGCGAATGCGGTCGTCGGCCGACTGGGTGCGTTACGGCTATGTGGACGGGTTGGCCGATGTCTTCGAGGTGATCACGGTCGATGTGCGCGGGCACGGGCAGTCGCCGCGGTCTGCTGCGCCGGCGGACTACTCGTTGGCGGCGATGGAGGCCGATGTGCTGGGCGTGTTGGACGCGTGCGGGCTGGACCGCGCGGCGGTGTTCGGCTACTCGATGGGTGGACGCATCGGCTTCGGGTTGGCGGCGCATCATTCGCAGCGGGTGACGGCGCTGGTGACCGGCGGAGCCGGGCCGTACGGCCCGCCCGAGGGGCGCGAGGCGGAG
>CAIXHI010000354.1 GCA_903919215.1 uncultured Acidimicrobiaceae bacterium | reverse complement strand
TACCCACCGCCGCTCGCCGCGACCGGGCTACCGTTGGCGCGATGTCAGCGGCGGCGCACACGACGGACCGGTTTCGGTGCAGCAGATCCTCGCCTGCGGCTGATCTCTTGTTGCGTGCCTTCGGCGCCATCTGAAAATAGCGTTCTCGTTCGCCGGTCGCGCAGTGTTACGGTCGCTCGACGAACTGCGTTCGGCTCTGTGGGGGGCCTGAGCGAGAGAGGCAGCAATGACCATCAAGGACAAGGCGGCGATCGTCGGCGTCGGCGCCACGCCGTATTACAAGCGTGGTCAGTCGTACCCCGAGAGCGAGTTGTCGATGGCGTGCAGCGCCATTTTGATGGCGCTCGACGACGCTGGTCTGACGATCAAGGATCTGGACGGTTTCTCGATCTACGCGGGTTCCTGCGATCCGGCCACCGTCGGCGCCGAGTTGGGAGTTCCCGAGATCCGCTGGGCCACCACCACCACCTCGGGTGGCGGCGGCTGTGCCGGTGCGCTGGGTGTCGCAGCGGCGGCGATCGACGGTGGTATGGCCACCACGGTGGTCACGCTGATGACACTGCAACAGCTCAACAAGCGCCTTGGCGGCTCAGCGGTGGGCGGCCTGTTGCAGTACGCGATGATGTCCGACGCTGGTGGCAGCCCGTACGGCGGTAGCGGCATCTCGCCGTCGGTCGCCTTCACCGCCAACAACGGCATGCTCTCGCCGGGCCACAGCTTTGCCCAGCTCACCTCACGCCACATGCACCTCTACGGCACCAAGCGCGAGCACTTCGCCGAAGTGTGCATGAGTACTCGCGACAACGCGATCAAGCGCCCGACGGCGTTGCGCACCGAGCCACTGACGCTCGAGGACTACTTCAACGCCCGCATGATCAGCGACCCGCTGTGCCTGTTCGATTACACGATGGAGAGCGACGGTGCGGTCGCCGTCATCACCACCTCGGCGGAACGGGCGAAGGATCTCCAGCAGTCGCCGGTGTTGATCATGGCGTCGGCGCATGGCGCCAGCGGCCGCTGGGGTCCAGCGTTGTTCAAGTACTTCCAGATTCCCAACGATGAGTTTCCGTCGTCCGGCCACCGTCCGGTGGCGAAGCGGATCTACGAGATGGCCGGTATCACTGCCGCCGACGTCGACGTCGCATTGTTGTACGACCACTTCTCGCCGATGGTCATCATGCAGCTCGAGGACTATGGCTTCTGCCCGATCGGTGAGGGCGGCCCGTTCGTCGGCGACGGCAACATTCGTTACGGCACCGGCTCGATCCCGGTGAACACCCACGGGGGCAACCTGTCCGAGGCGTACATCATCGGTATGACCCATGTTCGAGAAGCGGTGGAGCAGATCCGCGGAACGGCGATCAATCAAGTGGAGGGCGCGGAGATCGCGCTCGTCACAGGCGGCCCAGCCGGTTCGCCCGTGTCCGCAACCCTGCTGCGAAAGGCCTGAAATGTCTGTCGAATTCGGTGAGTTGAAAAAGGGTGTGTTCCCCACGATCTTGTTCGAGACGCACTCCGATGCCTCGACCGAGCCGTTCTGGGAAGCCGCTCGTGAGGACAAGCTGGTCGCCCCGAAGTGCACGAACTGCGGCACGTTCCGTCTGCCGCCCTCGCCGTACTGTTTCGTGTGCCAGACCCGTGGTGTGGAGTGGGTGCAACTGCCCGGTACCGGCACCATCCATTCCTTCACCGTGGTGCGCCACCCGCTGCACCCCGGTCTCGCGGAGTGTTGCCCGTATGTGTCGGGTTCAGTCGAGCTGGATGGCACCCAGGGTGCCGGAGCTCGCATGTTGGTGAACATCATCGACGTCGAC
>CAIXHI010000353.1 GCA_903919215.1 uncultured Acidimicrobiaceae bacterium | reverse complement strand
GGTGGGTTCTCCGGTACCGACACTCGGTTCCAGTTCGCCTTCCCGTCGAAGGAGCAGTGGCAAGGCCGGATGTTCAACCCGCTGTCGGGTGCTCACGGCGGTGACGAGAAGTTCTTCTCCACGCCGCTCGGCGAGATGATTGGCGGTATGGGCCTCAGCTTCCGCTTGGGTGGCTACCTCGTGCAGTCGAACCAGGGGCACATCGGCGACAACGTCGACCCCAAGGGTGGCGATGACCCCACGCTCTACGGCCATCGCGCCAGCGCTGAAGTTGCCCGCTTCTCCAAGTACGTGGCGGCACAGGTCTACGGCGCGCCGCCGCACCACTCGTACGTGTTCGGTGGCAGCGGTGGCGGTCGTCGTTCGCCCTTGTGTCTGGAGAACGGTGGCGACGCATGGGATGGTGCGCTGCCGTTCATGGGTGGTGGCGACGTGAACCCGCGTGGCAGCACCAAGCGCATCAAGGGGGCGCAGACCATGTCGTTCGCCTCGATGTTCAATGTGCAGCGTCTGCTCGGTCAGCGCATTCACGCAGTGGTCGACGCGATGTCCCCCGGTGGTAGTGGTAATCCGTTCGACGGTCTGGACTCGCACGAGCGCGAAGAGCTGGCATCGCTGTACCGGCAGGGCTACCCCCGCGGTGACGAGTACAACATTGCGGAACCGATGGGGCAGATCTGGCTCTGGACATCCATCGCCGACGAGTTGGTGGAGCAGGACCCCTCATACTTCGAGAACTTCTGGACCAAGCCCGGTTATGTGGGCCATGACCTGCCTTCGGCGGTCGAGCGTGACCTGATCGATGCGCGGCTCACGGTCAAGCGTGTGATCACTGCGGCCGACATGCTGTCCGATCCGGCGTTTGCCGGCGACGAGTACTCGATGCTGCGCATCATCATCGGCATCACTGCTTCGTCCAGAGGCGACATGAACACGCCCTACGCCGTGGAAATCGACGGTTTGTATGGCTACATGCTGGGTGCGGGTGTGCAGGTCGCGAGTGGCGAAGCGGCTGGCCGTCAGCTGTACGTCACTCAGGCGGTGGGCAACCTGCTGATGTGTGACGGCCACGGTGAGGCCAACCTGCAGCGGTTCAACGGCGTGAAGGTCGGCGACGTGGTGCACCTGAGCAACCGTCGCTTCCTGGCGTTCTGCTATTTCGCTCGCCATCACGTCATGGAAGATCCGCAGTTCGACTCGCTGCGCCTCGACGGCGTGCCGGTGTACCCACAGCACGAAGTGCCGTTGATGTCGCCGTTGATGGGCGTCTCGTACTCGGGCGAGTTCGAGGGCAAGATCATCTGGGTGCACCACACGCACGACGCATCGCTGTGGCCGCCGCAGGGCATCATCTACCACCAGGCCGTGCTCGCAGCGCAAGGGGAGGCCGGGGCCGCCGAACGGTTCCGCATCCGCTGGACCGACAACGCAGAGCACATCCCGCCGATGATGATCCCGTCCAAAGGCCCGCGTGCGGTGAACACCTGGTTGGTGGACTACGGCCCGGTAATCGAGCAGACCATGGCCGATCTCGTCGACTGGGTCGAGCGCGGCGTCGAGCCCGCCGGCACTTCGTACAGCTACGCCGACGGCAAGGTCACGCTGCCCGCCACTGCCGCAGAGCGGGGCGGTATCCAGGCCGTGGTGAAGGTCTCGGCAAATGGTGGCTCGCTGGCGGCGGTGAAGGTGGGACGACCGGTCTCCGTCACGGCTGACGCAGAGTTGCCGCCGAACGCCGGAACGATCATCTCGCTCGAGTGGGACTTCGACGGCAAGGGCACCTATCCGTTGAAGGACGACTCGATCGACGGCAGTGCAACGTCGATCAGTCGCACCGTCACCCAGACCTACGACGCGCCCGGCACCTACTTCGTGACGGCGCTCGTGCACAGCCACCGCGCCGGCGACGTCGCCGCGACCTCGCGTCGGGTACCCAACCTGGCACAGGCCCGTGTCGTCGTCACCTGAACCCACCATCGAGCGAGGAGAACCACACATGGGTGAGACGAGCTATGACATCGTGGCCGATACCACCGCTGGGCGAGTGGGAGGCGCCAGTTCCGCAGGGGTGCACGTGTTCCGTGGCGTCCCTTATGGGGCGCCGACGGGAGGGGAGCGACGATTCAAGGCGCCCACCCCGCCGGACGCGTGGGACGGAGTGCGCGACGCCACGAACTACGGACCCACCGCACCTCAGATCGGCCACGCAGAAATGGGCGGCAGCACGCCGACCGACCCGGCGGCGATCGAGCGGATGAAGGCGTTCGGCGACTTCCTGCACGGTCTGTCTGGTGACGAGCCCGAGCAGAGCGAAGACTGCCTCGTGCTGAACGTCTGGACGCCGTCGTTGGTGCCCGATACCTCGCGAGCGGTTCTGGTCTGGATCCATGGCGGCGGCTTCGAAACTGGCAGTGGTTCGTGGACCATGTACGAAGGCACTCCGTTGGCCCAACGCGGCGACGCCGTGGTGGTGACGATCAACCACCGTCTGGGCGTGCTGGGCTTCATGCACCTCGACGACATCGCCGGACCGGACTACGCCGGTTCCGGTAACGCCGGGATGCTGGACATCGTGTTGGCGCTGCAGTGGGTGCGCGACAACATCGCCAACTTCGGTGGTGACCCGTCGAAGGTGTTGGTGTTCGGTGGCTCTGGTGGCGCGT
Source organism: uncultured Acidimicrobiaceae bacterium (assembly GCA_903919215.1). Lineage (GTDB taxonomy): Bacteria > Actinomycetota > Acidimicrobiia > Acidimicrobiales > Ilumatobacteraceae > UBA668. The sequence goes on along the minus strand of CAIXHI010000353.1, from coordinate 603 downwards.
CCAAGACGTCCACTCTGCTGGCGATGCCGAGCGCGAAGGGACTCTTCCAGCGCGGTGCGCTGTTGAGTGGTCCGTACGTGAAGGCCCGTTCGGCGGCGACTGCGACTGCGATCACCGAGCAGTTCTTGAACATCGCTGGCGTGGGCAAGAACGAGATCAGTCGGCTGCACGACATGCCGGTCGCGGCCCTGTTAGCGGCTGCCAAGGAGTTGGCGATGCCGATCGACGCGGGCCTCGCCTCGTCGGCAAGTCCAGAGGCATTCATGCCACTGCAGCCGGTGCTGGACGGGACCGTCATCACCCACCATCCGCTCGATCCGATGTGCGCGCCGCACGGTACTGGTGTGGCGATGATGGTTGGATCGACCAAGGACGATATGAAGATGATGATGTTGGGCATGCCGTGGTTCGGTGTGCTGGACGACGCAGGCCTGCAACAGATGGTGCAGGGTACGTTCGGAGATCTCACCGAGGAGGCGCTCGCGGCCTATCGCCAGAGCTATCCCGACTTCACTCCCACTCAAATCGCAGCGCAGTTGGTCACCGATCGTGTGATGTGGCACGGCAGCATCGACTGGTGCGAACGCAAGGGCGCTGCCGGGG
>CAIXHI010000352.1 GCA_903919215.1 uncultured Acidimicrobiaceae bacterium | reverse complement strand
GGCCGCCCTCCAGGGGTGGCCGCAGTTGCTTGTAGGGGTGTCGGCGACGAGTCCGCCGTCGCCTGGTCGTTGTAGGAAGACTCAAGCAGGCTGTGGAATGTACCGTTATTCGTGACATATGTAATGAATAGAGATACACTGGCGGAGCATGGGACAGACCGCCACAACGGAAGCGATGCCGATCTGGGGCAGCGATGCGCAGCCGGCGCTGCTCTACTGCCTGTTCTACGACGCGCACGCGCGCACGGCCTCGGCCATTGCCGAACGCTTCGGTCTGACGCGTCAGCAGGTCAGCACCGAAGCCCGCCGGCTGCTCGCTGCGGGCATCATCCGGCAGGAGGTCGTCGGGCGGAACAAGGTGCTCGCGATCGTCGACGACCACCCGGCGATCACCGCTTTGCGCACCCTCGTCGACCTCACCGTCGGCCCGCTCGTCGACCTCAAGCATCTCTATGCGGTGGACGGTGTCGAGCGAGTGCTGGTGTTCGGTTCCTGGGCCCGCCGCCACCTCGGCGAGCCTGGCTCGACGCCCCGCGATGTCGATGTCTTGGTGGTGGGCACACCGGACGACTACGCCGTCACATCCGTCTGCTTGGATCTGTCCGGGCAGTACGGCGTGGAGGTGAGCCCGATGATCGTCGGTAGAGACGAGTTCGCCACCCGCGGCTGTAACCCCATTCTCGACCAGATCACCAGTGGACCGCTCGTCGAGGTGCCCTCTGGTCATAATCATCTCCTAGCGATATGATCTTGGCATGACTGAGGGTTCGACATTCGCACGCCTCCTGGAGGTTGCTGTTGGGCAGCATGGCTTTGTCACGCCCGACACGGCCGCGGTCGCCGGAGTGGATCCTGCACGCCTGCCGGTCATGCTTGCGCGAGGGCAGCTCGAACGGTGGGGCCGAGGTCTGTACCGCATCCCCCAGCTCCCCATCGGCAAGTACGACCATCTTGCAGCCGCCGTCATGAGGGTCGGCCACGGTGCCGTCGTGTCGCACGCATCGTCCGGCTACCTCCATGGCTCGACCGACACTCCGCCGGAGACGATCGAGTTGTCGGTTCCCACCTCGGCACGGGTACGACGCGCCGGTCTCGACGGAATACGAATCTGGCGCGAGGACCTCTCTCACGGCGACATCACTGTGGTCGATGGCATCCCGACGACTTCGGCTGTTCGCGTCCGCGGTGAAGCCGGCGGCCGGCCCAAGATGCCATCGTCGTCTAGCGCGTTCGCTCCGAGGCCCGACAATGTGGCAATGGAGCGACCTCGTGTGGAGCTGATCGACGGCAAGGTGCTGTACGACGGACGGTCGCTCGTCGCATGGGCTTCACGAGTCGCCGACCGAATTGTCGAGCGGTGCGACGCCAGCCGCATCGTGCTCTACGGCTCGGTCGCACGCGGCGATGACGGCCCCGACTCAGACATCGATCTGCTTGTCGTCATGCCGATCGTCGGCCGCCGTCATGACGCCTCGGTACGCGTGCTCAATGAGCTTCGCGACATGCCGGTCCCGGTCGACATCACTGTTGTCGACCCGGCGAGGCTCGACGAAGAGGCGAGCGTACCCGGCGTCGTGCGCGCCGCATTGCGCGAAGGGAGGGTCCTTGTCGCCGCCTGATCGCACAGACATCGCTCGCCGATGGTTGCGCTGGGCCGACGAGGATCTTGCTCTCGCTGAGCACACAGCGGCTGACGCTGATGTGGTGGCGCGCGGCGCGTGCGTCTGGGCACACCAGGCAGCCGAGAAGGCGCTCAAGGCGCTGCTGGTCTTGCGCGACATCGATCCGCCCAAGCTGCATGATCTCGACCGGCTGGCGCAGAGACTGCCGGACGATGAGGGGAAGGCCTTCGGCATTCTTCAACTCCCCGAGCTGACTCGCTGGTCGATCGAGGGCCGGTATCCGGCCGACTTAGATGAAGCTACGCACACCGATGCTGTGACGGCGATCGGCGTAGCTCGACAGGTTCTCGACGTAGTGCGCCCACGAGTCATCGCTGCAGGACCTCATTGATGGCTTGCTTGCAGAGCCCAGGCAGCAGTCTTGATCGCTGGCTGGTCTGATGGGGTCGAGCACTTCGCTGGGTACCTCGGGTTCACATCGAGTGGAGTCATCGCGATTCATGCGAACCGGCCCGCGTACCCTGCGGAACACTGTTGGGAGGTAGCCCTCGTCACCCTTGGGAACTTCCCAATCGGAACGCGGTTTCGAGCGATTGACGACATCGACCGGTGCCTCTTGTTTGTGGCGGACGGGACGGTGCGCGGAGGCGATGACTTCTCACCGGAGGCCATGCACGTCGCGATCTGGCACGAGGACCTCCTCCTGCGCCACCTCCGATCAACTGCCGCAGGAGGAGGGGTGAGGGGCGTCGACGCACCCCGGATCTTCTACCGGACGGGGAGAAACGGGGTAGTCATCCACAGCACGGGTCAACACGGCGAAACGCAAAAGCCCAGCTCACGCTGGGGCCTTTTGCGTGTCGAGGGTCAGGCGCCGTTGTGCGCCGCCGAGCGCTCGATCAGTTGGCCAGCGAGCCGCCGTAGATCTGCCAGGCGAGCAGCGACTTCGCCGCGAGACTGAGCACGAGGTAGGTCTTCTCGCCGTAGGCGTAGTCGCGCCAGCGGCCGATCCCTCGGTACTGCAGCCACTGGTTCAGCCCGAAGCTGAAGAAGAAGATCAGCTCGGCGATCACGATGCCGTACACAAAGCCGGGCACCTGAGGTGCGCCGATCACGTTGACCCAGATCGCCACCCACGGCGCAACACCGGCGACCGTGCCGAACCAGAAGGGCATCATCGTCGTCGATGTGCGCCCGGGTGGGTTCATGCGCTCTTGCAGCCAGCCGAACAGGATCATGGCGACGTTCGCTCCGGCGATGGCGAGCACGGTGGTGATGTCGGTGATGCCGCTGTAGAACGCGATCAACAGCACCATCAGCGTCGCGCTCAGCGAGTACTCCACCCATCGGAACCGGTTGATGCCCCGGCCCAGGTCGCGCTCGTAGGTGCGGCGGGCGAAGGTGGCGGTGGCGAAGTGGTCGAACGCGGCCAGGAACAGGAACACCGCGATGGCCGGACCGATGGCGACGTCGAACAACCCCTCCGGTGTGGTCAACCTGGTCCCGGGAGGTCCTTGCGGGAACGTGGACGTCACGGTGATCGCGAAGTCGCCCGCCATCACGAGGATCAGCACGGCCTGCGCGGCGTGCAGCACGCTGAGGCCGAGGTTCCACACGCGTAGACCCGCGAGGCGCTCCGGTGTGACTCCGGAGGCCAGGGTCGACCCGCTCTGGGTGTTCTGGTCCTGTACCGACGGTTCGGTCATGCGTAGCTCCCTTGTTCGCGGGCCGGGGCGGATGGTTGCAGATCAGTGGGTCGTTCGAACATGTCGCGGTCCGGCGTGTTGACGAATGAATGCAGCCGCTCGGCATCGGCACAGATGCCGGCGAGGAGCCCCGGGAAGATCCATCGGTGGAACGGCGCGACCGCAACCCAATAGAGGCGGCCGAGCAGACCACGCGGGTGGAATCGTGCTGTCTGGGTGATGGTTGCGCCGGTGTCGTCGGCTTCCATCTGCCACTGCAGCCAAGCATCTCCCGGAAGGCGCATCTCGGCGCGCAGCCGAAGCAGGCTGCCCGGGACGAGCGCCTCCACGCGCCAGAAGTCGAGCGGATCCCCGACGGACAACCGACGCGAATGAATGCGGCCACGACGCATTCCAACTCCACCGATCAACGAGTCGAAGATCCCGCGCAGGCTCCACAGCCAGTCGCCCGTGTACCAACCGTGGCGACCACCGATCGAGCTGACCACCTGGAACAGCTCGGCCGGTGATGCCGCCACGTGCCGCTCACGTCGATCGAGGTTGACCGTGCCGCCGGACCAGGCCGGGTCGGTGGGCTGTGGCTCGGCCGGTGGGCGCCCACCCAGTTCAGCATGCGCCCAGCTGGTCGGTACGTCGCCGCTGATCGACCGGCCCAACGCCAGTTTCACCGCCTCGCGATAGCCGAGCTGCTCGATGGGCATCGCGTCGGCTGCGGCATCGCCGGTCACGATCACATCGTTGACGAGGCTCTGGATGAGCGGGCGGGCGAGCATCGGCGGGATCGGTGTGACAAGGCCGATCCATCGCGACGACAGCCCGGGCGTGAGGAACGGCACCGGCACGACGATCCGGCGTCGTAGGCCGGCCACCTCCGCGTACTGGGCCATCATCTGCCGATATGTGAGTACCTCCGGCCCGCCAACGTCGAGGACCTGGCCGGTGACCTCGGCGGTCAGCGACTCGACGAGGAAGTGCAACACGTCGCGAACCGCAACGGGCTGGCACTTCGTGTCGACCCAACGCGGTGTCACCATCGCCGGGAGGACCTCGACGAGATAGCGCAACATCTCGAAGCTCGCCGACCCCGACCCGATGACGACGGCGGCCCGCAATTCGACCACCGGCACCGAGCCCTTGGCGAGCTCCGCGCCCACCTCCTGGCGACTGGCCAGATGTTCGCTGAGGTTCCCCGACGAATGGTCGCCGAGCCCGCCCAGGTAGACGATGCGTTGCAGTGCCGCACTCTCGGCGGCGCGCCGGAAGTTCTCGGCGACGGCACGGTCGTGCTCGGCCCACTCGGCCGACGACCCGATCGAGTGCACCAGGTAGAACGCAGCGTCCACCCCGGTCATCGCCTCGCTGAGGTCACCCCCGACGTCACCCTGCACGATCTCGACGGATGTGCGCCATGGCGCGGACAGCACCTTCGCCGGTGTGCGCACCAGGCATCGCACCCGGTACCCGCGCTCGAGCAGCACCGTCACCAACCGGCCACCGACGTAGCCGCTGGCCCCCGTCACCAGCACCAGCGCTCCCGGCAGCACACCCGGCGACTCGGCCTTGTTCGCCTTCGTCATGATGTCATCGCTGGACACGTCAAAATTCGCACGGTTAGAGCCAACTGTCATCGCAACTGGTGTATTCCCCGGATGAAGTCGGCGCTGGTCAGGCCTTCGGGTGCGCCAGCAAGAACTCGACCATGGCCACGATCATCGGGTGGCTTCCGTCGGGGAAGTTCACCGACGGAATGTGCGGGCCACCCGTCACGGTGAGCAACTGCACGTCGACGCCGGCCGGGCAACCCGCATACGCGGTCAACTGTGATTCGGAACCGTCGACGGTGGGCTCCAGGTCGAGTGCCGACCCTGATGCGGCGATGGCACCGGCGCAGCCGTTGTACGTCGCCCACGTAGCGACACTCTGTTCAGCACCGGGGTAGCTGACGCCGATACCTTCGGTGGCGCCACCGGCGTAGGCAATGGTCCCGTCGGCGGTGCCGTGCACTTGCAACACGCTGACCGGCTCCGACGGGTTGCACTTGGCTGCGTCGAGGAACGTGGCGCCGGCCAGGCTGGCGATCGCGGCGACCCGGCCACTCAACTCGCAGGCCATGCGGTACGACATGAAACCGCCGTTCGAGTGACCCATGAAGTAGATGCGCTTGGGGTCGACGTCGTACTGCGCGCTGACCGAATCAAGGATGCCCGTGAGATAGGCGACATCGTCGACCGTGGTCTGGTACCCGCAGCACGCATCGGTGGCATTCCAGAATGCCGCACCGAGCGAGTTCGTGGTGCCAGTGGGATGCACGTAGAGAAAGCCTTCACTCTCCGCCAACGCTTGCACGCCGAAGTACGCCTCTTGAATCGGGCCAGTGGCGCCATAGCCGTGCAGCAGCACCACGAGCGGCATTGCCGTGCCCTTGGTGTAGGAGGAAGGTACGAACACGTCGAACGGGCGTGTCGGGTCGGGCACCACCGGGCTGGTGTCCACCACCGGCGTGGTGTCGGGGGCGACGGTGTCGGGGGCGACGGTGGTCGTGGTGGGTGCCGTGGCGGCGGTGTCAGCACCTGAGGAGGTGCTGCAGCCGGCAGCGAAGGTGAGTGCGACGGCGAGAAGGAGAGCCTTGTGCATCAGGGCAAGGTAGCGGCATCTGGCTCAGGTTGTGGTCGCGGCAGCCGTCACGCCGAGCGTAGAGACCGGGGCCGGGCTGGTGGGCACCGGTGCCGGGCGCCTAGTTAGGCGTTCTTGGGTAGATCGCGGAACGCAGTCACCTTGTCGCTGTTCGGTTCCTTCGGCAGACCGAGCACGCGCTCGCCGATGATGTTGCGCTGCACCTGGTCGGTGCCGCCGTAGATCGAGGGGCTGGGCGACACGAGTGCTGCCTCGGTGACCTGTCGGTTGAACGGGGTGCCGGTGGCGGCATCGAGCGCTTCAGCCTGTTCTGCGGAGTATGCGTGCAGCATTCCGGTGGCGCCGAGGATCCGCAGCGAGATCTCGCGGCTGAGGCGAGCCATCGCCGACATTGAGAGCTTGGCGATGTTGCCGATACCGGGCACATCGTTGCGCCCGGTGACCGCTGCGGCCTTGGCCCGCAGGCTGCCGTACCGGCCGATCTCGTCCATCGAGTACAGGCGGGTGATGTCCTGGCGCAGGATCGGGTCGTCGCCGAGTCCGTACTCGCGGGCGAGCCGGGACAGGATCGTCGCCGACGCACCCGTCAGCGACATTGCGTTGGTCGCTGAAGCAGTGACGCCCACGAAGTCGCCGGCGCGGCGAGCGAGGTCGCCGAACACTGTGCCTGGGACGGCCGCCGAGAGTGCCGAGTGCCCACCGCCGGCACCGAGGCTGCTGCGCTCGAAGCCGAGCGTTGCATTGGCCACGGCCCAGCCACCGTTGAGTTCGCCGATCAGCGAGTCGTGGTTGACGCGCGCTTCGGTGAGGAACACCTCGTTGAACACAGCGTGGCCGGTCATCTCGCGCAATGGGCGAATGTCGACCACGTCGCGCTGGTGCATGGGGAATGCGAAGTAGCTGATGCCCTGGTGCTTGGGCACATCGGCGTCGGTGCGCGCGAGCAGCATGCCCATGTCGGCCACCTGACCGCCCGAGGTCCACACTTTCTGACCAGTGACGATCCACTCCTCACCGTCGCGCTCGGCCTTGGTCTGCAGCCCGGCGAGATCGCTGCCCGCACCGGGTTCGCTGAACAACTGACACCACGCCTGCTGGCCGGTGACGATCGGGCGTACGAAGCGGTCGATCTGCGCCTGCGTGCCATAGGTGGCAATGGTGGGAGCGGCGAGCATCAGTCCCAATCCGCCCGGTGCGGGCAACGCACCGTGTTCGGCGATGGCCTGCTCGACACGGACGGCGTCGTTGCGGGTGAGGCCGCGTCCATAGGCGTTGGCCGGCAGGATCGGCGACGACCACCCAGCCGAACCCAACCGCTCCCACCAGTCGCCGACAGTGAGGTCGGGGTTCCAGTTGTCCGCCAACCAGGTGCGAACTTCATCGACCGGGTCGACACCGGTTCGGGACGCGGTGCTGCTCTGCTCGCTCATGAGACAGAGTGTGCCATTACGTGGCGATCGGCTCCGAAGTGGACACCCAGACATCGACCGTCACTGACGCGGATACCGGTGCCTCAGCATGTGCCTCGGCGACTCGGGCACCCGATTGCCAGCGAATGGGGGTCATCAGGAACAGGTCCTTGGCCACCTCCGCCGAGAGTTCGAGCGTGAACTCGACGTGCACGGCAGCCGTGGCTTCAGGCGGCGGTTCACTGCGGCGGGCGAGACGATCGGCGGTCTTCTGCGCTGACTCGCCCTGAGGCACTGGCCGCATCTCTTGCAGGTGCCGTGGTCCGGGGGTGGCCGTCACCCACCGGCCACCCGGACGGAGCACACGGGCGAACTCGGCGAACGGGTGCGGCGCGAACACCGAGATCACCGCGCCCACCGAATGGTCGAGCACCGGCAGTCGGTACGCGGTGCCCACGACGTACTGGGTGTCGGGGTGTGCCCGGGTGGCCATCTGCACGGCCGCCTTCGACACATCGAGGCCGAATCGTTCGCCCGGCGCGGCCTGCTCGTGACTCAGTTGCGCGAGGTACCAACCTTCACCGCAGCCGACGTCGAGCACCGGACCGGGGGGTACGCCGACCGCCTCGACCAGGGCACGGGCGATCGGTGCGTAGTGGCCTGCCGTCAGGAAGCGCCGGCGTGCGGCGAGCGCATCGGGTGTGTCGCCGGAGGTGACCGTCGGCCCGAGTCGCCCGCCGACGAGCAGGTGCAGGTACCCGCCGCGACCGCGGTCGAACGAGTGCCCGGTCGCGCAGGTTGCACCCGCGTCGGTGAGGTCGAGCGGGAGCGAGCAGTGCGGGCAGGCGAGCACTTGGTTCACGGCTGCACACCGGCCGTGCGCTCGCACCATTCCCACAGCTCGCGGCGACGCTCGGGTGTGTCGGTGCGTCGCGTGCCGGGCACCTTGTGCAGCCCGCGCTGGGCCCGGTCGAGCCAGAACCCGCCGCTGGTGTGCAGCGGCTCACCGTCGTCGGCCGCGAGCCACACGAGCGTGTCGGCACCTTGTTCGGGGCTGCGCAGCAGTGGACCCATCACCTTGGCGAACATCGGCAACGACGCGGCGACGCCGGGTGTGTCGGCCCAGCCAGGGTGCATCGCGTGGAACACCACTTCACTGGGGTCGATGTGCTGTGCCCACATCTCGTTCAGCGTCACCTGCGCCCGCTTGGCGCGGGCGTATTGCTCGGTGCCCTTGTAGTCGTCGCCCATCTCCAACTGCTGCACCGTCAGCCCGGTGGCGTACATGCCGCCCGACGACATCGTGAGCACGCGACCTGGCGCAGCGACTCGCAGGATGGGGAGCAACAGGGTGGTCAGCAGGAACGGCCCGACCACTTGGCTGGCCACCGTGAGCTCGGTGCCATCCGGCGCAGTACGGCGATCGGCGGTGAGGGCGCCGGCGTTGTGGATCAGCACGTCAAGACGAGCGTGGCGGGCC
>CAIXHI010000351.1 GCA_903919215.1 uncultured Acidimicrobiaceae bacterium | reverse complement strand
GTCGTACGTCAACAACGTCCGTTCTCGTGTGCTGCAGGTGCTCTATCCCGTGTTGGGCGCCGCATACGTGGTGCTGCTGGCGCTCATCTACTTCCTCTCCGGACTCGTCACCCGCCGCCTTGGTCGGCTCACCGCAGGCAGCCAGAAGGTTGCCGAAGGTGACTACTCGGTCGATGTGACCGACAGCGCCAAGGCGCGCTTCCCTGATGAGATGTCCGATCTGGCCAAAGCCTTCAATGTGATGATCGTGAAGGTCGGCGAGCGTGAACGCAGCCTGACGCGAACGGTTGCCGTGCTGCGCGTCGAGATCGACGAGGCCAAACGCAAGGATTCGGTGAAGGAGATCGTGGACAGCGACTTCTTCAACGACCTCTCCAAGAAGGCCACGGCCATGCGCGCCAAGGTCAAGGATCTGGAACTGGCTGACTCCCTCATCGGTGGCGGCGACGAGGTCAGCGGAGCGAGCGAGTGAGCGACGAAATCGACCCGCTCGACGCCCTGGTGGGCGCGCCGCGTCCTCGTCGGAACATCGACAACGCGTTGGGCGATATGACCCGTGCGGCCGAACGGACGCGCAGTGCAGGCGGCGCGCTCGATGAGATCATCGCCAGTTCGGGTGCTCGCCCGCGGGGTGAAGCAGCAACCTCTGAAACGGATCGAGTAGAGACACGAAATCGCTGGGCGATCGCTCTCGCCGTGGCACTTGCCGGTATCGGCTTCTCGGGTGTCATCACCGAGACCGTCGCTGCGTCGCAGTTGCTCAGCAACAGTGGACCGCTGGCCTTGGCAGTGGTGTGGCCACTTGGTGGCCTCGGCCTGTTGCTGATTGCCTTCATCCAGTCGAGTTATGTCGACCGTTTCGCCCGACTGAGCGTGGTGCGCTGGATCTTCCTCGGCTGTGCTGCGCTGTTCACCGGCACGCTGATCCTCTTCGCGCTCGATGTCCCCACGAAGGTTCCGGCGGCGATCGCCTGGCTGCTTGCCGACCAACTCAACTTCCTGCTGCCGCTCGTGGTGTGGACGCTCGCTGGCGATGTGTTCACCACCGGCCAGGGGGCCACGGTGTTCCCGCGAATCTCCCGCTGGCTGTTCGGCGGCCAGGTCGCTGGTCTCGGCGTTGCCGTTCTCGCTCCGACGGTGCTCGATCTCAGCGATCGTTCGCTGCCCTGGTTGCTCGCTGCCCCGCCTGTCGTCGCCGTGTTGGTCGCGGTGTTGCTGCCCCGAGCGCTCGCCAATGCCACCACAGCCGTCGGCAACCAGCGCAAGCAGAGCGCGACGGAGTCGCTCAAGGACACCGTCGCCTACATTCGGGAACTTCCCGCCTACCGGTGGATCTTCTGGGTGGGTGTGTTCGCCATCTTCGGTGGCACGATGGTGGACTTCGGCTTCCTCCACCTTGTTGGAACGCGCTACACCGATGCTGGCTCCCTGCAAGCTGTCTACGCGGGCACCTCGTTGGCGTGTTTGGTCCTCTGCTGGGTACTGCAAAGCTTCGGTACGACCAAACTTCTGAACCGCCAAGGCATTGCCAAGGTGCTGCGGCTGTTGCCCATCGGTGCTCTGCTCGGTTGTGCTGCGCTTGTGGTCGGCGGTGCAACGAAGACGGTCGTAGTCGGCTGCGTCGCACTCGTCATCTGGCGCATCCCGCGCTGGAGTATCGACGGTTCGGCACGCCAGGCAGCGATGGCCAGCTTGCCCGATGAGCGCAGACTCCGCGTCTCGTTTGCCATCGACATGGGTCCGCTCGCGCTGAGCTTGATCTTCGCCGCCGGCCCCATCGCTCTCGCAGTGCAGACCGACAATCTGTGGATCGCTCCGCTGATCGGTATCGCCAGTGCCGCCGTCGGCCTCGTGCTCAGTCGCAATACGGTGCGCACGTGGGACGACACTCAGCTCTCGTACCGGCTCAAGCGGCGCAAGCGACTCGGCTGACAATCCCCGGCTAGCAATCCCCGGCTAGGGAGCCTGCGGCGGTCGCCGGTGCCGTTCGTCACCCACCGCCGCCGCTACCCACGGAATGTCGGCGTCGAATTGGTAGTGGTCGAGCAGAAATGCTGCAGCACCGGCGTGACGCGCGCGAGCTTCGAGCGTGTCCGGGTCGGAATCTGTGGGCGGGAACCAGAGCAGCTGGATTCGGTGCAGTTCCGATCCGGGGCCCTGCCAGCGCGGGCCGACTTTCGGTTCGTAATACTCGATTGCCAGGTCGCGCATCCCTATCAGACTGAAGAACGGGACGGAAGTCAGTGGCGCTTCAGCCACCACGCCGAGCACGTTCACTCCGCCGCAGTCTGCCGAGAGTTGATCGTTCTCCCTCTGGCTGAGCCAGGGAAGCAGCCTCTGCTGTCCGACTTTCAACGCACGGGTCGCCGGGTCGAGGTATAGGTAGTGAGCGATGGCGATCGAGCGAAACAGGTTCGTGTCGAACAGCACGAAGCCAGCGGGTGAGCCATCGACCTGCAGCAGCCAATGGTGGTGGTGGACATGAGGAACCTGACTGGTCAAGCCTGCTCGCTCGCGCAGCAGCGGAGTGACGAACGAGTAGCTCGGGAAGGCCACCTCGTGCATCGCGATCAACGAATCCATGAGTTCGCCGTCGACCACTTCGGTCAGCTCGATCAGCGAGCCATCGTCGGCTCGCTGCGAGAGCACTTGAAACTCACTCTGCTCAGTTGTCACTCGCTGCCGACCATCGTCAGCCTTCGGCAACTGGTAACGCCGCGAAGAGTCGGAGTCGCCGCGCCTGACGGCGGCGGCGGCGCACAATGTCGTCCCCGAGGTCGCGAGCCTGTTCGGCGATCGCGCGGATCAGTGATTCCACTCGTTCGTCGGCGAACACCCACGCAGACATATCGATGTCTGGATCGGCGAGCCATTGCAGTGTGAGCGCTGGACCGTACGAGCCCATGTCCGGAAGGAATGTCGCGAATCCGAGGCCAAGCGCACTGAGTCCAGCGCCGCACACAGCGAGTGCAGGCTGAGCAGCCGGCAACTGGACGGTCGCCATCTCGGCCCCAGCGGAGCGGAGTCCGGTCAGCGCGTCATCGACTGCGTCAGCAAGATCGGTACCGACGATCTCCACTACCAAGCCACCGGTGCGGTGCTCGGCGGTGTACGACGCCCGGAGCACTGACCGCTCTGGCGCGTCATTCGTTCGCGCCGC
>CAIXHI010000350.1 GCA_903919215.1 uncultured Acidimicrobiaceae bacterium | reverse complement strand
GCCCGCATCGCCCGTTGCCGCGCAATTGGCTCGTGTCCGCCGCCTGCGAGTCGGGATCGGGCGTCCGGGCACGACCGGCAGAACTCCCCTCATCGCGAGGAACGCGTCGCGGGGGTTCGCAAGCCGTCCCTGTAGGTCCACTCGATGTTGTTGATTCGACACCTGCCGAGGCTGGTTCATGCTCCAGGATCTGGAGTGAAGTAGTCAGAGGTGGAGTGTGTGGATGGGTAACGTCGGCGCGGCGACGAGCCGGTGGTCTGCGGCCAGGAGCGGGCAGTTCAACGTTTCGGCCAGTGCGACATAGCAGGCGTCAGGGAACGTGATGTTGGGGGGCAGCTGGCCGGATGAGCGCGGCGAGTGCCTCTGCTGCCGACACTCAATGAGCAGGACGGTTTCCTGTTGCGGCGGCTCTGCGCCGCGATCGCTGGGTCAGGTTCCAGCCGACGGAAGGACCGATAGGCCGGGCACATCGTCAACGACGTGGTCTGCCGTGACGAGCGGTGCCTGGAGGTGCAGCGCGGTGGCGGCGGCCCATAGGTCGTTGCTGTGGATCGGTTCCCACAACGGATGGCCGATTTACCGACAGATTGTTCGGGTCGTGGCGAGCGTGGTGATGAACGCATCGGTGGCCGGTACGACTGTCGCCGTAGCGATTGCCACCTACAGCTGGGCCCGTCGAGGTTGGCCCCACTCCGCCAGCGCAGCGGCGAACGCGTCGTCCTCGTCCTCGGTCAGGTCGAGCAGCAACGAGTCGATCGACGTCAGCACAGGGGCGGCGGCCAGTTCGTCCGCGGAGAAGTCGCGCGGCAACAACCCCGTGCCGTGCAGTGTCTCGGTCGAGGAGCTTGCCGGGTCACTCATGCGGCATCCCTATCCGCCGAAGATTCGCCAGGACGGTCGTGCGATGGACGTGAGCACGGGGCCGCCGCGAGCTGATCGAGTGTTGAACGCCCTGCGCTGGAGTTGCCCCGATTACGCGCAGCGGCAGCAACTTGTTGGTGGCCAAGTTGTCGACACCGCACCTGAATCATGTGCCGGTGATTGCAGGCGGCCACGGCGCCCCTTCTGTGCGCGACTTCTACGACCGTCACCTCGTGGGCCAGTTCTTTCCCGAGGACGTGGTGTTCACGCCGGTGTCGCGCACCATCGACGACCACCAGATCGTTGATGAGATCGTCATCAGCTTCACCCACACGCGGGCCATCGACTTCATGCTGCCTGGCGTGCCGCCGACCGGTGTGGAACAGGCGCGTCTCGTGTTGAACCCCTCGCTGGAATACCGCACCCAATACTGACGGTCAGCGACCCTCCCAGGAGTGCTGTCGCGGTTACACCAACGGCTCGAGCACCACGAACTGCACGGTGGCCGTGGCCGCGAGGCGGTCGCGCCCGACATCCTCGACGTCGACCCGCACCACGACCGTCCGCTTTCCTGTCCGCACGATCGTGGCGGTCGCCCGCGCCGGGTGGTGACGATCGGCGCCAGGAAGTGAGTGTTGAGGTCGATCGTCGCCGTGCTGTGCCCCGCTTCCACGCCGGCCATCGCCATCGAGTTGTGAGGGGCGACCGAGACCGCCTGTTCGACATGATCGCGACGTTCCCGCGCTCAGATCCCGGCTTCTTGTGGCGGCCGACGCCGTGGTCGGCGACTGATCACCCGCAGCACGCGCTCGACCGTCTCACCGTTGCTTTCCGTCGAGGAAAAGTCTGACAGAGTTCTCGACCCGGCGTTACTTTGTTTCGGTGGTCTTGGTGGCGTTGATGTTGTCCACGTGGTAACGCTGGAGACTGTTAGAAATGCTGTCGAAGAACAATCCGGCCGCGGGATTGGCGGCGAACGCTGTCGCAAGGTCGTCGGGAACGGCCAGTTCCACGAGTTCCACCTCAACTCCACCCCACCGGCCGAAACTCTACAGGGGTAGAGTTTTCCGAGTGTTTACTTGACGATTGGCATCTCTGAAACTACCGTCATTATTCGCGCTGGCAATACGTAACCGCTTGACGGAGGAGATGACATGCTGAAGAACCCGAAGGTCATCATCGGAATGCTGGCAGTCAGTGTCGCTGCGATTCTTGTCCCGTCAAACCTGCACACTGTCTCGGCATCTGGATTCAACAGTTGCTCAGGCGTGGATGGTTGCATTGCGAAGAACATCAACGGCGGCGGAGAGGGATACGGATTCAATCAGTACAACGTCTACGACTATGGCG
>CAIXHI010000349.1 GCA_903919215.1 uncultured Acidimicrobiaceae bacterium | reverse complement strand
TGATCGAGCGCGACACCGACGCGAGTGGTCGGGCGCCGTACGGGTCGCGGATCCGTTCGGCGACGGCCACGTAGTTCAGTGAGCGTGCCGCCTCGCACCATGCGTAGGCGGTGCCGATTGTCTCCTCCAGGCCGTGGTCATCGACATCGATGCCGAGGTTGTCCGCGTCGGCCACCGTGGCATCCAGCACGGCCAGCGCGTGAACGTGGCGGGCGATACCGACGCGCTCGTTGGCCAGGATGCTGCGCACGATGTCCCACCCGCGGTTCTCGTCGCCGATCCGGTTGGTCACGGGCACGACCACGTCGGTGAAGTGCATCTCGTGGATGAGATGGTGGGCGAACGGATTGGGGATCTCGCGCACCTCGACACCGGGGGAGCGCATGTCGACCAACAAGATGGTGATGCCCTCGCGCTTGCCGACGTCGGGGTCGGTGCGTACCAGCAGGAAGCACCACTCGGCTGCGTGTGCGTACGACGTCCAGACCTTCTGGCCGTTGACGACGTAGGAGTCGCCGTCGCGTACGGCGCGGCAACGAAGTGCGGCCAGGTCGCTGCCGGCGTCGGGTTCGCTGAAGCCCTGGCACCAGTTCACCTCGCCACGAGTGATGGGGGGCAGATGCTGCGCCTGCTGCTCGGCCGTACCGAAGGCCATCAGCGCCGGCCCGATCCAGTTGGTGTTCATGTACTGGCCACCACGTGGTTCGCCGGCAGCCCAGGTTTCCTCGCTGATCACCAGTTGCTCCCACGGCGAGGCCTCGCGGCCGCCGTACGCAATCGGCCAGTGCGGGGTGAGAAACCCTTCCTCGCCGAGCGCCGCGCAGAACGACTTCACTGCGTCGATGTCGGCCTGCGTGGGCATATCGCGATCGTCAAGCGTCCAGCCCGGCCGCATGTGCCGCGCCATGCTGTCGCGCAACGCAGCGCGGAACGACGCTTCATCCTCTGACCAGTCCAGGTCCATTCCCCAACCCCCATCTACTCGGGACGAATGTAGACCGCCGGGGTCGAATCAGCGGATTCCGATGCGCGCCGCTGCAGCCGTCACGAGTTCGATCGCGGTGGATTCGTCGAACGGCGCGGATTCGGGTGCCTCCACGCCGATGCTGGCCGTGGCGTTGCGTCCGCGGCGATTGATCGGGGCGGCAACGCAGTTCGCATGGTTGGACGCGTGCCCGCGACGGCGGGCGGAGCCAACGGCGGCAGGTTCGCCGACAATGCGAGGGCAGCCGGCGAGGATGGCAATGCCGAACGGCGACTCGAGGAGCGCCCGACGGAAGCCAGGCGGATAGCTGAGGTGGACGCTCGTGCCGACTGGCTCCACCGTCGCGAGGAACACGACGTCGTCCCCGTCGGTGATGGTGAGCACTGCAGTGCAGTCGAGTGCGTCGGCGAGGCGGGTGAGCTCGGGCATCGCCGACTCGAGCACGTTGCTGGCGACACCGCGCACGAGGTCGAGCACACCCGGGCCGATGCGGAACGTGCCATCGTCGTCGCGGACCACCAGCCGGCGGCGGCTCAGCGTGCGCAATAGTCGGTAGGCGATGGGGCGGGCGATGGTGAGCTCGCCGGCGATCTGCGCCGGGGTCAGTGATGAGCGTGCGCCGCCCAACAGTTCCAGCACTGCGAGCCCGCGGTCGAGTGTCTGCGACACCTCACCCTGTTCGAACTCCACTCCAGCGGCCATGTCCCGTCCATCGTACGCTCTGCTCGTCCTGTCGAACTTGGGGCCATCTGGCTTGTTCGATAGTCGGACAGTGTGTACTATAATCGGACGGACGGTGACTCGCTCGCTGTCCCGTAGTAGTTGGAGCACAGCAGTTGGAACAGCAACCGACCGTCGACATGGGCGCACCGCTCGCAGGTATGCGGATCATCGACCTGACGAATGTCGTCATGGGGCCGTACTGCACGCAGGTGCTGGGTGATTACGGCGCCGACGTGATCAAGGTCGAGCCGCCCACTGGCGACACCACCCGCCAGATCCCACCGATGCGCAACGCCGGGATGGGTTGCATGTTCCTGCACCTCAACCGCAACAAGCGCAGTGTGCAACTCGATCTGAAGAACCCCGAGGCCGTGGAGGCACTCGTGGAGATCGCCGCCGGGGTGGACGCGATCGTGTGCAACGTGCGCCCAGCAGCCATGGGCCGTCTCGGTATCACCTTCGAACGCCTGTCGGAGAAGAACCCCGGCCTCATCTGGCTGAGCCTTGTCGGCTTCGGCAGCGACGGTCCGTACGCCGGTCGCCCGGCGTACGACGACCTCATCCAGGGTCTCACCGCGATGCCGTCACTGTTGGTGTCGGCCGGCTCCGGCCACCCTCACTACGTGCCGCTGTCGTTCAACGATCGTGCCGTCGGCCTGCACGCGGCGATCGCCCTGTTG
Organism: uncultured Acidimicrobiaceae bacterium; assembly: GCA_903919215.1. Taxonomy (GTDB): domain Bacteria; phylum Actinomycetota; class Acidimicrobiia; order Acidimicrobiales; family Ilumatobacteraceae; genus UBA668. The sequence continues at coordinate 15,170 of CAIXHI010000349.1, read as the reverse complement.
GCCGCCGTCCAGCAGCGTCAACGCACTGGCGTCGGCCAAGTCGTGGAAGTGCCGATGTACGAGACGATGGTGCAGTTCACCGTCGGCGACCACATGGGCGGTCAGACGTTCGAACCGCCGAACGGCCCCCCCGGCTACCAGCGCACGCTCACGCCCGAGCGTCGTCCGTACCCCACCACCGACGGCCACGTCTGCGCGATCATCTACACCGATCGACACTGGCAGTCGTTCTTCGAACTCACCGGTCAGGGCGATCGCTTCGCCACTGACGAGCGTGTGAACAGCCTGCTCGCCCGCACCACGCACGCCAAGGACCTCTACGCGGAAGTGGGCGAGGTGCTGCGCACCAACACCACGGCGTTCTGGCTCGACGCGTTCAACACGGCGGACATCCCCGCCACTCCGCTGCACACGCTCGACTCGGTGTTCCACGACCCGCACTTGGTGGCCACCGACACGTTCCACGTGGTCGAGCATCCCACCGAGGGCACGATGCGCGAGATCGCGATGCCGACGACATGGTCGAAGTGGGAACCCGAACCCAATCGCCCTGCACCACTGCTCGGCCAGCACACAGCAGAGGTGCTGCGCGAAGCGGGTGTCGCCGACGATCTGATCCAACGACTGACACCGAAGCAACCTGATCCCAAGTGAAGGACTGAGTCATGACCACTACCCACTACGACACTCCTGTTCTCATCGCCGGCGGCGGCCCGGTGGGCATGTCGCTCGCACTCGACCTGAACCACATGGGCACCGCGTGCCTGGTGGCCGAACAGGACGCGGGTACCGCACTCGTGCTGCTGGCCAAGGCCGGCACGCTGAACGAGCGCACGATGGAGTACTGCCGTCGTTGGGGGCTGGTGGACAAGGTTGCCGAAGTATTCCCCCCAGATCTGGCGCGCGACACCGTCTACTGCACGGCGCTCGATGGTCATGTGTTGGGACGCAGTGTCATCCCCTCGGCGAACAAGCGTGGCACCCCGATGGTGGGCCCGGAGATGCTGCGCCGTTGCCCTCAGCACCTGTTCGATCCGATCCTGGCGAACGCGGCGATCGCCAGTGAGCACGCCACGGTGCGTTACGGCCTGCGCTTCGACTCGTTCACGCAGGACGCCGATGGTGTCACCTCGCTGCTCACCGACACCGTCACGGGCGAGCAGGTGACAGTGCGTTCGCAGTACCTCGTGGGCTGTGACGGAGCGGGGAGCCAGGTGCGCAAGACACTCGGCGTGGAGTTCGAGTTGATCACGCAGATGGACTTCTCGCTGAGCGCGATGATCAAGTTCGACGACGCCGAGCTCTACAAGTACATCCCCGAGTGTGAGCGGATGATGTTCATCGGCGCTGAGGGCACGTGGGCGAACATGACTGCGGTCGATGGCCACGGTCTGTGGCGCTTCACAGTTGTGGGGAACGAGGAAGCGCTCGACCCGGCAACGTTCGACATCAACCCGATCGTGCGTCGCGCGCTCGGCGACACCGGCATTCAGTACGAGGTGCTGCGTCTGGTGCCCTGGCGTCGTGCGCAGATGCTTGCCAAGTCGTATGCGCTGGGGCGCGTGGTGCTGGCCGGCGACACGGTGCACACGACGTCGCCCACGGGTGGCCACGGTGTGAACACCGGTATCGGCGACGCCACCGACGCGAGCTGGATGCTCAGCGCACTCGTCGCCGGCTGGGGTGGGCAGGGGCTGCTCGACGCCTACACCGCCGAGCGCCGCCCGGTCGGCTGGCGCAACTTCGGCAACTCCACGCAGAACTACAAGGTGTGGGTCGGTGCCGGGATGACCAACGTGGTTGCGGAAGGTCCGAAGGGCGACGCTGCGCGCAAGAACATCGGCAACATGCTCACCGTCGGCCTGCACCAGGAGTGGTTCTCGCAGGGCATCGGCATGGGCTACCGCTACGAGGGTTCGCCGATCATCGTCCCCGACGGTACCCCCGAGCCGGCTGACGAGCCGAGCAACTACCAGCCCACCGCCCGCCCCGGCCACCGTGCACCGCACGCCTGGCTGGCCGATGGCCGCTCGCTGCTCGACCTGTTCGGGAAGGGCTTCGTGCTGCTGAACTTCGGTGCCGCTGTTGCGGATGTGCAGGCGCTGACTGCGGCTGCTGCTGCCGCCGGTGTGCCACTGACGGTCGAGGCGATCGATCAGCCCGAGATCGCCGGACAGTACGGCCAGGTGCTGGTACTCGTGCGTCCCGACGGTCAGGTGGCATGGCGTGCGGCGACGGCGCCTGCCGATGCCAAGCACCTGTTCGACGTGGTACGCGGCGCCACGGCCTAAAGTCGCCAAGTGGACTGGCAGCACATCATCTACAACGTCGGCGACGGCGTTGCTCACATCGTCCTGAACCGACCCGAGAAGCTGAATGCGCTCGGGATCGGTCCAGGTTCGAACCGTCAGGAACTGGTCGATGCACTCGAACTGGCCGACCGCGACGACGAGGTGGGCTCCATCCTCGTCAGCGCGGCCGGTCGGGCGTTCTGCGCCGGCGGCGACCTTGTGGGGGTCGCCCCGGCGGAGAACGCGTTCGAGCACTCCCTGTTCATCGAGCAGTTGGCAGCGGCCAACGCTCGGGTGCGGGCCATCCACAAACCGATCGTTGCCGCGGTGCACGGGATGTGCATGGGCTCCGGCCTCGGGCTGCTGGCACAGTTCGACTTCGTGATTGCGGCCGACGACTGTCGCTTCGGTCTTGTGGAAGGTCGTATCGGTCACCCCGGTGCCACCGAGATCGTTCCGATCGTCGGCCCCGCGTGGGCCAAGTTCCTGATGTTGACCGGTGAGATCATCAGCGCCGCACGTGCGGAGAAGATCGGTCTCGTGCTCACCACGGAACCTGCCGACGAGTTGCTGGAACGATGCGCCGAACTCGCCCGTCGGCTGGCGCGGATGCCGCGTGAGGCCACGGTGCTCAACAAGGCCACGATCAACGACGTCGCCGACGCGATGGGCCGCAAAGTCGGCACAGCGATCGGCCGCGCGCACGATGTGGCCACTCGGGAGATGTCGCGGATGGCCAAGAGCCCCGATGGTCGACTGTTCGACGACATCCTGCGCATGGACGGTATGGACGCCTTGAAGCAGGCGCGCGACCAGCAGTTCAAAGGGTCCTGGCTGCGGCCCTGAGGGTAAGGTGACGAAGTCATCAACCAGGGTCCCAAGGGGTAGTACGTGAACGAAGTCCTGATCATCGACACGGTCCGCACTGCGGTCGGCCGCCGCAACGGCACGCTGGCCCGCACCTCGGCCAACGATCTGTTGGGCGCCGCGCAGAAGGCCGTCGTCGAGCGCACTGGCATCGATGCCACCCTCGTCGACCAGGTCGTCGGCGGCTGCATCCAGCAGATCGGCGCCCAGAGTGGGAACGTCACCCGCAATGCATGGCTCACCGCCGGTCTGCCACAGCAGGTGCCGGCCAGCACCGTCAACGTGCAGTGCGGTTCGTCCCAGCAGGCGACGCTGATGGCTCAGGGTCTGATCGGCTCGGGTATGGCCGGCCTCGCCGTCACCTGTGGTGTCGAGACGATGTCGTTGATCCCGATGGGATCGGCCGCAGCCAACCCCGACTTCGGTCTGCCGCGCGGTGGCAGCTACGCCGACGTCTACGAGCCCACCACCCAGTTCGAGGGTGCCGACCGGATCGCTCACAAGTACGGCATCAGCCGCCGTGACACCGAGGAGTTCGGTGTGCTCTCGCAGCAGCGGGCGCTCGCCGCGTGGGCCGAGGATCGTTACGCCGGGCAGATCGCACCAGTCACCGTGCCGGTGTTCGACGAGAATGGTCAGCAGACCGGTACCAAGGTGTTCGATCGCGATGAGTGCATGCGCGAGAGCACGATCGAGGGTCTGGCCAAGCTGCGCACCAACCGCCCCGACGACGACGCCGTGCACACGGCGGGTACGTCGTCGCAGATCTCCGATGGCGCCGCAGCAATGTTGCTCGCTTCGCCACAGCGTGCGGCCGAGTTGGGTTTGAAGGCTCGTGCCCGCATCGTGACGTCGGTACTCGTTGGCTGCGATCCGGTGCTGATGCTCGAAGGTCCGATTCCGGCCACCGAGGCGTTGCTGGCACGCTCGGGTCTCTCGCTCGCCGACATCGACGTGTTCGAGGTCAACGAAGCCTTTGCCTCGGTCGTGCTCGCCTGGCAGAAGACCGTCGGCGCGGACATGACCAAGGTGAACCCGAACGGCGGCGCGATCGCCCTCGGCCACCCACTCGGCGGTACCGGCGTGATTCTGCTGACGAAGGCGCTCGGTGAACTCGAGCGCACCGGTGGTCGCTACGCGTTGGTGTCGATGTGCTGTGGCGGTGGCTTGGGCACCGGCACCATCATCGAACGCCTCGACTGAGTCGTCCGGTTTCGGCATCGCCCATGCGCATCGGCATTGTCTCCGACATCCACGCGAACGCGTTGGGCCTTTCCGTCGCGCTCGAACGTATGGGTGATGTCGACCTGCTGCTGTGCGCGGGCGACATGGTGGAGGAGTTTCGATTTTCCGGCGAGGCACTGCAGTTGCTGCGTGATCACCATGCGGTGTGCGTTCTGGGCAACCACGACATCGGGCTGCTGTCGCCGCACGGTGAGCGCGCTCGCAGTGGCGAGCATGTCGACCCCGAAATGGTGAAGTGGCTGGCCGCCCAGCCCAAGTCGGTCGAACTCGACGTGGACGGCAAGCGATTGCTGATGACTCACGCGAGTCCGATCGAACCGCACACGCAATACGTGTTCCCCCATTCGCCCGAGCTGAAGAAGATGCGCACCATCGAGGTGGACTACATCGTCCTGGGCCACACTCACGCGCAGATGAGTCACCGCGCCGGCCGAGCACTGGTCATCAACCCCGGCTCTGTCGGCCAGGCACGCGATCACACGAACGGTAAACAGTTGTCGTACGCGGTCCTCGACACCGCGACCGACGACGTGGTGTTCGACAACTACCTCACCAGCTGACCGGACGCGCGTGCCGTGTGATCGGCGCGTTTCCGGGCGCGGCTGCCGGACAGGCAGGATGGGTGCATGACCAACTCCACGGCGCTCGAGCGCGTGCTGTCGCTCCTCGACGTCGAGGAGATCGATCGCGATCTGTACCGCGCCCGCAACCCGGAGCACCCGCCCTCGTTGTACGGCGGCCAGGTGGCGGCGCAGGCCCTGCGTGCTGCAGCTGCCACCGTGGATGCGGATCGAGCCGTGCACAGCGCCCACGGCTATTTCCTGCGCGCTGGTGTGTCGCACCGCCCCACCGTGCTGATCGTGCACCGCGACCGTGACGGACGCTCCTACTCGCACCGTCGTGTCGAGGCGATACAGGACGGCGAGGTCATCTTCAGCCTGTCGTCCTCGTTCCACGTCCCCGAAGTCGGCCCAGAGATGGAAGCGCCGCTCGAACGCACGAAGATGTGGGACTTGGACGAGCTGGTGCCGGCCGGGATCGGGCAGGGCAACCCCGACCATCTCGACGTGTTCGAGCTGAGGGTGGCCAAGCTGAAGCCCCACGCGCTCACGCCGCCGGGGCTGGGTCGCTGCCCGTCCAACTTCTGGGTGCGACCGAAGGGCGTCGTCGGCGACGACCCGGTGGTGAACGCCTGCATGCTGATGTTCATGTCCGACATGGGCAGCGCATTCGCCGAGCTCGACCTCCCCAACCAGCCCTTCGGTGGCGGGCCGACCCTGGATCACTCGGTCTGGTTCCATCGCCCGGCGAAGGTCGACCAGTGGTTGCTACTGCAACTCGATCCGCTGGTTGCCACCGGTGGCCGCGGTCTGTACCACGGTGGCTTGTTCGATGAGTCGGGTCTACGCCTTGCATCGCTGACCCAGGAGATCGTCGTGCGCGAGACCGACCCTCGTCATCTCCAGCGTGTAGCGGCCGAGTGGGAGCAGTGGCGGCTGCGCACCAGCTGAGTGAGGGGGCTGAACCGCTGCAGGTTCAGCGTGCGAGCAGGACGCGCTCGATGAAGCGCGCCTGGGTTTCCACGAGTTCTTCGGGAGTCGGCTGGTACTCGGTGCCCTTGCCCTCGTTGGGGTAGTGCTCGAGCAGCGCGGCGAGCATGATGCCGGTAGCCCGCCGAGACAGTCGGTAGTCGCGCGGAGGACCGAACATCGCTCGCACGGCGCCTCCCATCGCGTTCACGATCACTCTGCTGGGTGCAAGGACTGCCGTCTCCACTGGGAACTTTTCCGTCCAGGCGCGAAGTACGCCGTTATAGCGCTCGTGCTGCGCAAGGAAGTGGCGCAACCAGGCGCGCAGTCGGGCCGGGTCGGGGTGCTCGCCAAATTCGGCGAGCCCGGTGAGCGGGTCGGCCATCGCTGCCGCGCATTCGTTGGCGAGCACCGTGATCAACTGCAACTTGTCGTCGAAGTAGCGGTAGAACGTGCCGCGAGCGACGCCCGCCTCGGTGACGATCTGGTCGATGTTGGCAACGTCGTAGCCGACCGCGGCGAAGACGCGAGCCGCCGCATCGAGCAGCCCGCGCACCGTCTTGCTCGCTTGCGGGCTGAGGCCGGCGAAGGGATCGGTGGCGACGACCTGGTCGGGATCGGGGAGTGTGGACAGCGGCCCGCTGGAGTTGGCCAGCGTTGCCTGGGTGCGAGCCGCGTCGCCACCGTCGACCGACTTCGGGCCGGCGACGAGCACCGTACGCGGGGTGTCGGGGAACATCGACAACTGCAGTGCCACAGCGAGGCTGTCGAGTAGTTCGGTGTCCGTGATGCCCGGTCGGTACACGTGGCGGAGGTAGTTGTAACGATTGACCAGTGCGAGCACGAAGTTCGCGAGCGTGTGCGCCTCAGCGGTGGTGAGGCCGCCCTGTTCTAGTGCTGTGCTGAAACGTCCGTTGTGACCCGAGACGAACTGGGCGAGCAGCGGCCGTAAGGGGTTCTTCGGTGAGTTGACGTTGGCCCACTCGATGAACATGGGGGCGTACCGGTCGAAGACCCACGACCATTCACCCAACCACCAGTGCAGGTTGTCGAAACCCTCGGCGGTGGGGCCGAGTGGACCCAGTCGGCGAGTGACGCGCATGAGCGCAGATCCGGCCGCCTGCATCAGCTCGATGAAGATCGCTTCCTTGCTCTCGAAGTACTGATAGAGAGTTGCGCGCGACGTGTCGGCAGCGGACGCGATCTCCTCCATCGAGGTGCCGTGAAAGCCGCTCTCGGTAAAGCGGATGAGGGCGGTGTCGAGAATCTGTTGGCGGGTGCGCGCACCGCGTGAACCGATCACCGGGCTGCTGGGGCCGTAACTGGTGCGACGTACGTTGGTATTTGCCATTGCGGCCCCCCTTCCTCTGGTGTGTGGTGGCGTCGATCCCGCGATCTTCTGACGTCCGTGTCAGACTACATCCCGTCGTCACCGTGCGATGACACCACTTGCCTGGTCACAGTGTTTGCCTTGGGGGCTACATGACGTTCCAACCGCTGCCAATGGTCACCGACGACAACGCGCCCTTCTGGGAGGGCGGCGAGGTCGGTGAACTGCGCATCAACCGCTGCCGTGAGTGCCGCACGTGGTTTCACCCGCCCGCACCGGTGTGCCCGGAGTGTCTGTCGATGAACGTCGGCCCTGAAGTTGCGTCCGGGCGCGCCAAGGTCGCCGCCTACACGATCAACGTGCAGGCGTGGTCGCCCGAGCTGGAGGCGCCGTACGTGCTCGCCTACGTGGAACTCGATGATCAACCCGATGTGCGGTTGACGACACGGCTGATCGATTGCGCGCCAGCGGATGTGCGCGTCGGCATGCCTGTCGAAGTCACGTTTCAGGCCGCCGAGGACATCTGGCTGCCGCTGTTCCGTCCTGTGAAGGGGTACTGATGAGCATTCCCGCACGGACTCCGGTGCTCGGCGAACGCAACGCCGTCATCTCCGGTATCGGCCAGTCGGCCGTTGGGCGCAAGCTCGGCCGCACCGGTATCTCGCTCACGGTGGAGGCCGCGCTTGCGGCGATCGCCGATGCTGGACTCACGCGTGATGACATCGACGGCGTGGCGTCGTACCCCGGCGCCATGGACTCGTCGCCTGGAATGGCACCCACCGGTGTGCCCGAACTGAAAGACGCACTGCGACTCAAGGTCAACTGGTTCTCCGGTGGTGGCGAGGTGCCTGCACAGTTGGGTGCCGTGTTCAACGCCGTCGCCGCCGTCTCGTGCGGCCTCGCCAACCACGTGCTCGTCTTCCGCACCGTCAACGAATCGACAGCGCAGACCGCCGGTCGCCGTGCCAGCGTCGTCGGTTCGGGAGGCAGCCGGATCGGTGGCGCGATGCAATATCTCGTCCCATTCCATGCCGTGTCGGCTGCGAACTGGGTGGGTATGTACGCCCAGCGCTACATGCACCAGTACGGCCTGCAACGCGAGCACCTCGGCCAGATCGCGCTCAACGCCCGTCGTCATGCCGCATTGAACCCGCGGGCGATCTTCCGCGACCCGCTGACCATGGACGATTACATGAATGCCCGCATGGTCTCGTGGCCCCTCGGGCTGTACGACTGCGACATTCCCTGCGACGGTTCGGTGGCGCTGATCGTGTCCCGCGCTGATGCGGCACCCGACCTCAAGCAGGTCGTGCGCATTGAATCGATCGGTTCGGCACTGCATGGTCGTGACAGCTGGGACCAGCGTGAGGATCTCACCACGATGGCCAGCCACGATGCCGCGAAGATGATGTGGTCGCGCACCGATCTGAAGCCCACTGACGTCGACTCCGCGCATCTGTACGACGGGTTCTCGTACCTGTGCATGCAGTGGCTGGAGGCGCTGGGCTTCTTCCCCAAGGGTGAGGCTGCAGGCTTCCTCGAGGGTGGCGAGTCGCGTATCGGCCTCGGGGGCGAACTGCCGTTGAACACCAACGGTGGCCAGTTGTCGGCTGGTCGTTTGCACGGCTACGGCTACTTGCACGAGGCATGCGTACAGCTGCGTGGCGAGGGTGGCGATCGTCAGGTGCAGGGTGCCGAAGTGTCGGTCGTCGGTGCTGGCGGCGGCCCACTCGGTGGGTGCATCTTGCTCACGAAGGACCGCTGAACATGCCCGACGACGACGCCAAGATCATTGTCTGGTTGGAGGGCCTGCTCGGTGGCAAGGTCGTCTCCTGGTCGCGTCAGCCACGTTGGCGGCCGATGTGGTTCGTCGACATCGAACGCAACGGCGTCGTCGAACGCGTCGTCGTGCGCGGCGAGCGCAGCGATTCGGTGCAGCAGTTCCCCCTCGATCACGAGATGCGCTTCCAGCAGGTGCTCGAAGCACAGGGAATCGCCGTGCCGCACGTCTACGGCTGGTGCGACGAACCCCGCGCCTATGCGATGGCGGCAGTACCGGGTCGGCCCGATTTCAAGGGCACTCCACCGGCCGAACGGGCCGTGATCGTGGACGAGTATCTGCAGGAGCTCGCGCGTCTCCACACGTTGCCGCTGCAGCCGTTCATCGATGCCGGCATCACCCGCGGCGAGTCGCCGGCCGACGCCGCGCACGTGGGCATCCGTCAGTTCGTGCGCGTGTTTCGCCAGATCAAGGTGCGCCCCGATCCGCTGATGGAGTTCGTGCTCGGCTGGCTCGATCGCCACCCGCTGCCCCCATCGGAGCGTGAGGCGCCAGTGGTGTGGGACTCCGGTCAGTTCCACCACACCGATGGGCACTTCAACGCCGTGATGGACGTCGAACTCGGTCACCTCGGCGACCCGATGATGGATCTTGCGGCGTGGCGGATGCGCGACACCGTCATCCCCTTTGGCGACTTCAACGCGTTGTTCGACCGTTACGCAGAACTGACCGGCGCTCCGGTCGACATGGCCGCGATCCAGTACCACCACTTGTTCTTCACGCTCACGAACACGTTGTCGTTCCACCGGGCGCTCGCGCAGCCGATTCCCGCCACCGACTACATGACGTATGCGCAGTGGGTCAGCGAGACCAACCTGCACACGATCGAGACGATGGCCGAGTACCTCGGGATCGAGCTCGAAGACGTCGAGATCCCCGAGGCCCTCTCCACGCCCGTGTCCGCGCCGCACGAACACCTGTCGCGTTCGCTGCAATCGATCAAAGTTGACGACCCGTTCGTGGCATACCAGGTGCGCATCGCGTTCCGGCTCGCTCGCCACCTCGAACGTTTCAACCAGATCGGCGGCGAGGTACTCGAGCACGATCGGGCCGATATCGAGGCGATCATCGGCAAGAACGCGCCGCACAGCTGGGACGAGTGCGAGGCACTGCTGGAGGAGTTCGTGCTCGCGGACAACGGCGCGCACGATCTCGAACTGGTGAAGCTGTTCAACCGGCGGTGGCGCCGCTACAAGGCGCTGATGGGCCCCGCGGGTTCGGCGATGGCCGCCCACCATGTGATGCAGCCGCTGGGCAAGTCGCTCTTGCCGTGACTCAACTGTTGAGGCCGTCCACCCAGGTCTGCAGACGGCCCCACAGCAGCTCACGAGTGGGGGCGAAGTTGTGCATGTGCGCCATCTGCGGGAACCGGGCGAAGACGACTTCAGGCGCCGACTTGTAGGCCATCGGCTCGCGGTCGGGGTCGACGATCACATCCTGAACACCCATACCGAGGAACACCGGGACATTGATCGCCGCGGCCTCGGTAGCAACTGCTCCTGGTGCCACGCCGAGGATTGCGCACGCAGGTGTGGTGGCCGAGCGCCATACGGGCAGCGGTCCGCCCGAGATCGCGTCCATGTCCTGGCGCACGATGTCGCGGGGTTCGTCGTCGTGGTGGAACGCCCATGTCCACATGTGCTCCTCAGCGCTGACCGCGTTGGCCAGTTCATCGGGGTTGCTGACCGCCATCAGCGCCTCCATGACCTCCGGGTTGAGGATGATCGGTGCGTGCGGATAGCTGCTGCGCACCATCCACGGCATCGGCAGGTTGGGTGTTCCCGGCCGCGACGGTACGGACGTGTGCACCGCGCTGTAGCCGAGGATCGCCACGGCGTCGAAGCTGCGCAGTTGGCCTTGATGCACCACGAGGAAGCAACCGCCCATCGACTGCCCGATACCGACGGTGTACGGCCGCTCGATGACCGGGAGATCGCCGAGCGAGCCGGCCGCGAGCTTGGCCAAGACATGGTTGACAGCGGCCTGGTTGGCGCGTGAGATCTGCTCCATCGTGAGGATGTCCGGATCGAACAGGGTGGAGTCGCCCACGTGCAAGTGGTCGATGGCGACGAACACCCAGCCGCGGTCGGTGTGATACGCGGCCTGGCCACCGGCGGGCCAGCCGGGTAGATCCATTGCGTAGTAGCCGCGGCCATACCCGCCGCCGGGGAAGCCGAACGCAACGACCGGTCGCGCTGCCAGCGCGGATGCCGTTGGCAGGTGGACCGTCACCGCGAGTTCTGCCGGCCCGCCGACACCTGCCTCGGTGGTGACGTCGATACGCAACTGAATGGTGATTCCCATGAGCACTGCCCCCCGGTGTTCGTGTGCGGTTGCGAGCATGACACATTCGTCAACTAACTTCAGGCCTCTGAAGAACCAGAAGAGGAGGCTGCGATGACCATCGAACGGTTCCCGGTCGAAGAGGGCCACATCATGTTGTTCGCCCGCGCGATCGGCGACACGAATCCGGTCTACAGCAACCCAGACTGCGCTGCGGCGAGGGAACTGGGCGGGATCATCGCGCCGCCGACGTTTGTGGCCGGGGGCTCGCAGTTCGACGACGACGTCGCCGTGCGTCCGAAGATCGGCCAACCGTGGTTCGGCTCGGGCCGCACGCCCAGCGGGTTCAACCGCGAGGCGGCCGGTCTGCTGCACGCCGAACAGCACTTCGAATATCACCGCCCACTGCTCGCCGGCGAGGTGCTCACCACCGTGTTCCGTGAGGGCGAGCGATGGGAGAAGACCAACCGCAGCGGTGGCACCCTCAAGTTCGAGGAGTCCGTCACCGAGTACCGCGTGAAGGCCACCAACGAGTTGGTCGTCACGGCGCGCATGATCAAGGTCATGCCGCCCAAGAAGGAGAGCTGAGATGGCCCTGTCCGCATCCACGCTGAAGGTCGGCGACACGCGCACCGACATGCTCGTCGACAACCTCACCCGCACCCAGATCGTGCAGTACGCAGGTGTCTCGGGCGACTACAACCCGCTGCACTCCGATGAGGTGTACACCACGCAGGTCGCCGGCTACCCGTCGGTGTTCGCCCACGGCATGCTCACCATGGGTATCACCGGCAAGCTGCTCACCGACTGGGTCGGCGACGGCCGGCTCACCAAGTTCGGCGTGCGCTTTAGCACCCAGGTGTGGCCCGGCGACACGCTCACCGGCACCGCCACCATCGCCGCGATCCGTGAAGAGGGTGGCCAGTGGTTCGCCGACCTCACTGTCGAGACGGTGAATCAGGACGGCAAGTCGGTCGTGTCCGGCACCGCCACGGCGCGGCTCGACGCGTGACACCGCCACCAGCCGGCAGGTCCGGGAAGGATCAGTTCCGGTTTCCGGGACTGATCCTTCCCGGAAGCCGGGTTGGGACGATTCCTTCCCAGAAGCCGACGCCGAAGCCGACGCCGGTTTAGCCGATCATGACGGAACCGTCGGTGGCGCCGTCGATGATCACCTTGCGATGGTGGATGCGCCACTTGCCATCGACCAGTCTGTAGCGGTCGACGTAGCGGCCCCAGTGGTCGAGACCGATGCGGGTGATGACCAGGAAGTACAGGCGGCCGGTGGCGTTCTGCTCGTCGACGAGCTCGATCTTGTGCGTGGCGCCGAAGTGGCGCACGTAGCTGGGCGCAGCACCGGTCAGCTTGGTGCGCGCGCCGGTGAAGATCTCGCTGATTTCCGTCTTGCCGGTGTACGTGCGGTCAGGGAGCTCCATCACGGAGTCCTCGGCGAAGACCTCCATCAGCGGCACAAACCGCCCGGCATCACCGTTGCTGTTGTACGTGGTGACGACGTCACGAATGCACTCGCGCGCCACGACTTCCCAGATCTCCATGACCCCTCCGACGCCCCACATTGACTACATCGTCAAGTGCGCACGAGACTAACGCTGAACATCCACGATCAAGGAGTTATACGTGCAGATCAACGGCTTGCGGGCAATGATCGTCGGCGGCGCATCGGGCATGGCCCGGGCTACGGCCGAGCGAATCGCCAAGGGAGGCGGCAAGGTCGCGATCCTCGACCGTGCTGGCAGCGCCGGCGCAGATGTCGCCAAGGAACTCGGCGGAGCGTACTTCGAGACCAACATCCTCGACTTCGAGGGCACTGAGGGTGTCATCGCTGACGCCGTTGCGTGGCTCGGTGGCCTTGATGCCGTCGTCACCACCGCTGGTGGCGGTACCGGCAAGCGCACGCTCACCAAGGACGGCCCGCACCCGCTCGACGAGTTCCGTGCGGTGGTCGACCTCAACCTGACCGCCACGTTCAACATCAACCGTCTCGCTGCTTGGCACATGAGCAAGAACGAGCCGAACGAGGACGAGGAGCGCGGCGTGATCATCAACACCGCCTCGATCGCCGCGTTCGAGGGGCAGATTGGTCAGATCGCCTACACCGCGTCGAAGGCCGGTGTCGCCGGCATGTGCCTGACGATGGCCCGCGACCTCGGCTCGTTCGGCATCCGCGTGAACGCGATTGCGCCGAGCTTGTTCGACACGGGTGCCACCGCTGGTATCCCCAGCGAGTTCTCCGCCATGCTGGTCAAGGACGCCGCGTTCCCCAAGCGCATGGGCAAGCCCGATGAGTACGGCCGCCTCGCGGTTGCGATCATCGAGAACCCGATGCTGAACGGCAGTTGCATCCGTCTCGACGCCGGTCAGCGCTTCGCGCCCAAGTGACCTCTGTGATGTGACGAACGCCGTGGTGGGCGTGAGTCAGACGCCTTGCGTCTTGGCTCGCGCCACCACGGCGTTCATGTTCTCGTTCAGCGTGTCGCTGCCGACGCCATGGAACCCGCCCTCGCGGGCGATCTCCATGTGCCGACGGTGCGCCTGCTGCACGGGCAGTGCGCCGGTCTCGTCCCAATCGCGACGCATCGTGGCGACCATGCCTGCCGGTTGCTCGGCGATCGCCTGCGCAAGCGTGAGAGCGAACTCCAGCAGCGCCTCGGGCGGCACGACGTGGTTGACCAGGCCGATGCGCAGCGCAGTCTCGGCGTCCACAAAGTTGCCGGTGAGGCTCATCTCTCGGGCTGTGGCCATGCCCACTCGCCGGGGCAACTCCACCAGCACCGGGCCGGGGTACACGCCCACGCGCAGGTGGGTGTCGGCGAACGCGGCGGCCGTGGAGGCGACGATGAAGTCGCACGCCAACGCAACCTCGAACCCGCCGGTGACCGCCGGGCCGTTGACGGCGGCGATGACCGGCACCTGGCTGGCCGTCACCGAAGCGATGAACGGCGGCAGGTCCATCAGTTTGTCGGTGCCGAGGTTGCGCAGGTCGAGGCCGGCGCAGAACGCCGTGCCGTTACCAGTGAGGACGATGCACTTCGCGTCCTGACAGTCAGCCATCGCGGCCACGAGCGCGGAGGCGAGCTCAACGTTCACCGCGTTGCGCGCGGCAGGTCGGTTGAGGGTGATGATCGCGACGTCGCCGTGACGTTCGATCAGTACTACGGGTTCGCCAGGCATGCAGCGATTCTGACAGATGTGTCAAACTGGCACCGGGTTGAACGACAGGGGAGTGACATGGCAGGTTCGCGTCCGTTGCGAGTGGGCATCATCGGTGTCGGTTGGGGTTCGGTCGTGCAGACGCCCGCGTTCCGGATGGTGCCGCAGTTCGAGGTGACGGCGTTGTGTTCGCGCAACCCCGAGCGGGTGTCGGCCGCTGGTCAGAAGTTGGGTATCGATGACGTCAGCACCGACTGGCGCACCTTCGTGGAACGCGACGACCTCGACGTCATCTCCATCGCCACCCCGGTCGATCTGCATCTTGAGATGACGCTGGCCGCGATCGCTGCCGGTAAGCACGTGCTGGTGGAGAAGCCGGTGGGTGTCAACGCGGAGGAGACCGGTCGGATGCTCGCGGCAGCGCAGGCCGCAGGTGTGCAACACGCAGTGTGTTTCGAGTCGCGCTGGGAACCTGCGCGCTATGCGGTCTGGAAGTCGGTGCGCAGTGGCTTCCCCTGCGGGTTGTGCGCCACGTCGATGTCCAGCGCCAGCGGCCAGGAGTGCAGGCTCTTGGTGTGGGTGCCCGCGATGAATCGGTTGTTGTAGGTCTGCAC